>JAFATL010000001.1 GCA_019243975.1 Actinomycetota bacterium
GTCCGTCACCCCCGGCTCGATGCCCTTCGGGCCCCAGGTCATGGCCCGCTACGCCCCCGTCGGCGGCCTCGTCGGCCAGGGCATCTCGGCTGAGCTCATCGCCGACAAGTGGGACCTCTCCCGTGAAGACCTCGACGCGTACGGCGCCCGGTCCCAGCAGCTGGCCGAGCAGGCCACCAGCGAGCGCCGCTTCGACAACGAGATCGTCCCGGTGAAGAGCAAGCTCAAGGACCGCGAGACCGGCAAGCTCATCGAGAGCGACGAGATGGTCACGGCTGACGAGGGCATCCGCCCGGGCACCACGGTGGAGACGCTCGCCAAGCTCAAGCCCGCGTTCAAGCCCGACGGCAAGGTGACCGCCGGCAACTCCTCGCAGATCACCGACGGCGCCGCCGCCGTGCTGATCATGAGCGAGGAGAAGGCCGCCGCCCTCGGCCTCACGCCCCGGGCCCGCTTCCACACGTTCGCCCTTGCGGGCGTCGACCCGGTGACGATGCTGACCGGCCCCATCCCGGCCACCAGCAAGGCGCTGGAGCGGGCCAAGCTCAAGATCGAGGACATGGACGCCATCGAGATCAACGAGGCGTTCGCGTCGGTCGTGCTGGCGTGGGAGAAGGAGCACAACCCCGACATGAGCAAGGTGAACCCCAACGGCGGCGCCATCGCCCTGGGTCACCCGCTCGGCTGCTCGGGCGCCAAGCTCATGGCCACCCTGGTCAACGAGCTCGAGCGGGTCGGCGGTCGCTACGGCCTCGAGACCATGTGCGAAGGCGGCGGCATGGCCAACGCCACCATCATCGAGCGCCTGGGCTAAGCGCTCACTCCGCTCACTCCGCCTCGACCACGGCGGCGACCAGCTCCTCGAGCAACCCGTCGAGGCGTTCGGCCGCGCGCTGCACGCGCTCCAACATCTGCCGGCGCTGCTCGGGATCGGCCTCGTCGCCGAGGCTGAGCAGGGTGTCGACGAAGCCGGAGATGATCGTGAGCGGCGTGCGGAGGTCGTGCACCACCCGTCCCAACAACGTCTCGAGCTCCTCGAGGCGTTGCTCGGCGGCGGGCGGCCCCGACTGGCTCACGACGTCACCGATTGCATGCTGGCACGTGGAAGGCTGCGGGTGACATGGCCTTCGTGCTGCAGCTGCTGATCGCCCTGCTGATCTTCGTGGTCGTGCTCGGGGGCGGCGTGAGCATCCTGCGCCTGCTCGGTCGAGGCCAGCCCACCCCGCCACCCGCGGGCGAGATGCGCAAGGTCAACCTGCGCTACCGGTGCGACATCTGCGGGGCTGAGCTGCGCATGACCCTCGCCGACGAGGAGATGCCCGAAGCCCCCCGTCACTGCCAGGACGAGATGCGCCTGGTGACCCCGGTGGAATGACGGCGCGTTCTCCCCAGGCTGTGGAAAACGTTGGGGAAGATCACACCCGTGTAACTCTTCGTTCATGCGGCCGTTGCCGGCCCGGCACCCGGTGGTCAGCGCACGCGCGTGGCGACGATGAACCCGACCGTGATGAACGCCAGCCCGACCAACAGGTACCAGTTGGAGGCGCCGCCCGGCAGCACGCCCAGGTAGTTCACGACGATCAGCAGCATCCCCACGATGAGCAGCGTGAACATGAGCACCGCCACCCAGCGCGGGCTCTCCTTGTACTCCTTGGGCACGGGCGGCGTGTACCGGCCCGGCGCCTGCTTGGCCGTGGTGCGGCCACCCTTGGTCTTGGCGCGACCCGACCCGGGGCCGGACTTGGCGCTCGAGTTCGCCATACCGGGACGATAGCGCCGTGACTCGCCGCGTCCGGCCCGCCCTTCTCGCCGTGCTCGCCCTCATGGCGTTCATCGTGGTGGTCGCCGTGCAGTCCCGGCCGGCCAACCCGGAGACCCGGCTGCCCCGCCGCTTCCGGCTGGCCGGGCTCATCGAGCGCCAGCAGGCGACCACCCGCAACCTGCAGGCCGAGGTCAACCAGCTCCACCGGCAGGTGAACGCCCTGGTGAAGGCGGGCGCCAGCCAGGCCCGGGGCGCGTCCGACCGGGCCGAAGGTCTGTCCGCGGCCGAACGGGCCGCCGGTCTCGTCGCGGTTCGCGGTCCCGGCCTGCGGGTGTCGCTCGACGACTCGCTGCTGTCTTCGGCGCCGTCGGGCAACGTCAACGACCTCGTCATCCACTCGCAGGACGTGCAGGCGGTGGTCAACGCGTTGTGGCGCGCCGGGGCCGAGGCGATGGCGATCAACAACCAGCGCCTCACCAGCACCAGCGCGGTGCTGTGCGTCGGCAACACCCTGCTGTTGAACGGCACCGTGCACTCACCGCCCTACGTGGTCACCGCCGTTGGCGCCGTGCGCGATCGCTTCGACGCCGACCCGCTGGTGCGCCGGCTGCGCAGTGACGCCGAGTCGTTCGGGCTGCGTATCTCCGTCGACCGCCAGGACTCGCTGCTGCTCCCCGCGTTCACCGGGGCCACTTCACTGCGGTACGCCCGCCCCGCGTAACCGGTCAGCGGGCCGCCGGCGCGCCCGTCCCGACCAGGTCGGACACGAGCCCGTAGAGCTCCTTGACGCTGAACGGCTTGGTCACGAACGCGGCCACGCCGAAGGCGTCGGCCTCCTGCCGCCGTTCGGGCCGGCCGTCGCCGCTGAACACGACGACCGGTACCTCCGGCAGCGACAGTTCGGCACGCAGCTGCACGAGCACGTCGAGCCCGGTGAAGCCCTGCAGGCGCAGGTCGAGCAGCAGGCAGGCCGGACGGTGCTCGCGCATGGCCACCACGACCTCACCCGGGGTCATCGGGTCGATGTGCACGACTTCCAGGCCCGACGCCCGGAAGAAGGCGCCGAGGAACGTGGCGATGTCGGGCTCGTCCTCCACCACCAGCACCGTGGCTGTGGCGCGCTGGAGCCGCGAGGTGAGAGAACCCGGTCGGGGCGAGCTCACCGCTGACTACCCTGTCCGGTCGTGGCCGCCGAGGTCCTCGTCATCGACAACTACGACTCCTTCGTCTACAACCTCGTCCAATACGTGGGTGAGCTCGGAGCCTCCCCCCTTGTGTATCGGCACGACGCCGTCACACTTGCGCAGATCGTCGACCTCGACCCGGCCGCCATCCTGATCTCACCGGGGCCCGGCCGCCCGGAGGACGCGGGCATCAGCAACGCGGTGATCGAGCGATTTGCCGGAGAGACCCCCATTTTGGGGGTGTGTCTGGGGCACCAGTGCATCGGTGAGGTGTTCGGCGGCCGGGTGGTGCGTGCCGACCGGGTGATGCACGGCAAGACCTCGTCGGTGCATCACGACGGCCGCGGGGTGTTCGCCGGCCTGCCCGACCCGTTCGAGGCCACTCGCTACCACTCCCTTGTCGTCGAGAGGTCGTCGCTGCCCGACGTGCTCGAGATCACCGCCACCGCCGACGACGGCACGATCATGGGGCTGCGCCACCGCGAGCACGCGGTCGAAGGTGTGCAGTTCCATCCCGAGTCGATCCTCACCGCCGCCGGCCACCGCCTGCTGGCGAACTTCCTCGCCTCGGCTGGGCTCGTTCCCGCGCCGGCCTGACGCTTCGGCCGCTACGTCGTCGGCGTACTGCTGAAGTTCCCGATGAACAGGGTCACCGTCGAACCGGGGTCGGCCTTGCTGCCGCCCGACGGGTCCTGGTCGACGACGCGGCCGTCCTGGGAAGGGTCGCTGACGTCGCGCTGGGTCTCGACGACCGTGAAGCCGCGACCCTCGAGATCGGCCTTGGCCACGGATGCCGTGCGGCCGGTCTCATCGGGAACGGTCACTTGCGCCGGACCCGACGACACGTACACCGTCACGAGCGCGCCGTTTTCCAGTTGCGTACCTGCGGTCGGGTCGGTGCGGGTGACCTTGCCCTTGGGCACGCTGGCCGAGGTCTCCTGCTTGGTCGTGGTGCGGAAGCCCTTCTGACCGAGCTCGTTGGCCGCCTGGTCAGCGTCGAGGCCGCTGACGTCGGGGACCGCCTGCTTCGACTTGCCCGACGACACGGTGATGCGCACGGTCGAGTTCTTGGGCGCGGTCTCACCACCGGCGGGATCCTGGTCGAGCACGGTGTTGGCGGCGGTGCTGTTGTCGGCCTTGTCGGTCTGCTGCACCTGGAAGCCGGCCCGGCCGAGCGCGGCTCGCGCCGTGGCCACGTCCTCGCCCACGACGCTGGGCACGGGTACCGGCGACGCGCCCTGACTGACGAGCAGCTTCACCGTGCTGTTCTTGTCGACCTTGGCACCCGCCTTGGGGTCGGTGTCGAACACGTGGTCCGACGCCTGCGTGTCGTTGTTCTCGAAGCTGGTCGTGACCTTGAGGCCGTCGTTCTTGAGGATCTGGGCCGCGTCGGCGCTCGCCTTGCCGACCACGTTGGGCACCTGCACCTGGCCGCCGGAGCCGCTGCCCCCGAAGAACCCGAGCGTGCGGCCGAGCAGGAAGAGCAACACAGCCAGCAGGGCCAGCATGACGAACAGCAGGACGACATAGGCGCCGGTGCGCCGGTGCATAGGCAGCACCGCCACGTCGCCCGCGGCGGTGGCGGCGGGCAGCACCCGTGTTCCGGTGGCCGCCGGTTGCACGCGCGTGGCGGGCATGGCCGCCGTGGGCGGGCCCGTGTCGACCACGGCTGCGGGCACGCGGGCGGCGACGGGCCGGCCCTGCCGAAAGCGCAGGAGGTCGGTGCGCAGGTCTTCGGCGCTGGCGTAGCGGTCGTCGGGCGACTTCGCCATCGACTGCAGCACGATCGCCTCGAAGGCCGCCGGCACCTGCGGGTTGAGTGACCGGGGCGCGGGCGCCTCCTCGCGCACGTGCTTGTACGCCACGGCCACCGGGTTGTCACCGGTGAACGGCGGCTTGCCGGTGACCATCTCGTACAGCACCACGCCGAGCGAGTACACGTCGCTGCGCGGGTCGACGGCGTGGCCCTGCGCCTGCTCGGGCGAGAAGTACGTCGCCGTGCCCATCACGGCGCCGGTCTGGGTGAGGTTGTCCTGCGTGTTCGAGGCGCGCGCGATGCCGAAGTCGGCCACCTTCACGTGGCCGCTCGAGTCGATGAGCACGTTGCCGGGCTTCACGTCGCGGTGCACGACGCCATTTCGATGTGCGAACGCGAGCGCGGCGGCCACGGCGGCGCCGATGGCCGCGGCCCGGTCGGCGAGCAGCGGGCCCTCGGTGCGGATCAGGTTCGACAGCGGGGTGCCGTCGACGTACTCCATCACGATGAAGTAGGTGCCGGCCTCCTCGCCCCAGTCGTAGACCGACACGATGTTGGGGTGCGAGAGGTTGGCGGCGGCCTGCGCCTCCCGCCGGAAACGCTCGACGAACGCCCGGTCGGTGGAAAGCTCGGGGAACAGCACCTTCAGCGCCACGGGCCGGTCGAGCAGCTGGTCGCGCGCGAGGAAGACCTCCGCCATCCCACCCCGGGCGATGCGGCGGACCAGCTCGTAACGACCGTTGAAGACCCGTTGTTGCTGCTGTGACATGTCCTTCTTTCAGCCTACGGGCCCATGCCGAGCGCCGACCGCATCACGGTCTGGGCGATCGGTGCCGCGATCCGGCCGCCGGTCGCCTCGCTCACACCCGCCTGGTCTTCCACGATGACAGCCACCGCCACCTTGGGGGCGTCGGCGGGCGCGAACGCGATGAGCCAGGCGTGAATGTTGTTGCCGCTGGTCTGGGCGGTGCCCGTCTTGGCGGCGACCTGGATACCGGGGATGGCCGCCCGGGTGGCGGTACCGCCGGTGACGACGCCGATCATCATGTCGCGCACGGCCGCCGCGGTCTCCGCCGACGTGGCCCGGATCCACTGATCGGGCTTGGCGGTGCGGACGGTGCGGCCCTCGCTGTCCTTGATGTCCTGCATCACGTGCGGCTTCATGATCACGCCGCCGTTGGCGATTGCCGACGCGATGAGCGCCATCTCCAGCGGCGTGGCCTGCACGTCGTGCTGGCCGATGGCCGACAGCGCCAGCGCCGGGAGGTCGTTCTTGAACTTGGCGGCCTGGGGGAACGTCGACTCCACCGAGCCCGGGTTCTCGTCGAACGGCGGCCGCGAGTTGACCCCGAACGCGTCGGCCTCCGCGCTCAGGTTGTCGGCGCCCAGATCCAGGCCGATCTGGCCGAACCCGGTGTTGCAGGAAACCTTGAGCAGGCTGGGCAGGGTGCCGCCGCACGACTCGCCGCCGAAGTTGGGCAGCGACTTGGTCGACGTCGGCAGCTGCAGCTGCTTGAGCACGGGGTAGTTCTTCGAGGCCAGCTCGGGCTTGTGGTCGAGCACCGCCGAGCTCGTGACGACCTTGAACGTCGAGCCGGGGGCGAAAGCGCGCCGCCAACCCTTGGCGAGCATGGGCTGGTTGGGGTCGTTGTTCAACGCGTTGAACGCCTGCTGTGCCGCGTTCAGGTCGTGGGACGCCAGCGGGTTGGGGTCGAACGACGGGAACGACCACAAGGCGAGGATGGCGCCGGTGGTGGGGTCGAGGGCGACGACCGTGCCCTTGCGGTTGCCGAGCGACGCGGCCGCCACCTGCTGCAGCTTGTTGCTCAGCGTCAACGTCACGGTGCCGGTGATCTGTTCGTTGCTGAACAGCTGCGCGCCCGTCGGCAGCCGGGTCCCGAGATGACGCCCGCTGAGCTGGTCGTTGTAGACCTGCTCGACGCCGGTGGCGTTGTAGTACCCGAAGAAGCCGGTGATGTGGCCGAACAGCGCGCCGGCCGGGTACTGGCGCTGCCGCTTGAACGAGTCGTTCGACGGTACCGAGCGGGCCAGGACGACGCCGTCGCTGGTCTGGATGTCGCCGCGGTCGCGGGTGAAGTCGCGAGTGATCCGCCGCGTGTTGCGCGGGTCCTTCGCCAGCTTGTCGGCGTGGACCACCTGCAGGTAGTTGAGCTGCACGAAGAGGATGCCGAACAGCACCATGAGGGCGATGCCGAGCGTGCGCACCTGCTTGGTCACTCGGCCGCCCCGCGCTGCAGCCGCTCGTTGCTGTCGTGGGAGATGCGCAGGAGCAGCGCCAACAGGATGTAGCTGCCGAGCAGCGACGAGCCGCCGTAGGAGACGAACGGCAACGTCACGCCGGTGAGCGGCACCACGCGCAACACGCCGCCGATGATGATGAACGTCTGCACGCCGAGGATGACGG
>JAFATL010000024.1 GCA_019243975.1 Actinomycetota bacterium
CGCCCTCGCCGCGCTGGCGTTCAGTGGTCACCCGCCGGTGCTCGCCGTCTACGCGGTGGCACTCGTCGGTGGCTTCACCGTCGCCTTCGACAACCCGGCCCGGCGTGCGTTCGTGGTCGAGATGGTGCCGACCGACAACATGAACAATGCCGTCAGCCTCAACAGCGCGCTGATGACGTCGAGCCGTGTCGTCGGCCCCGCCCTCGCCGGCCTGCTCATCGCCACGTCCGGCTTCGGGTGGTGCTTCCTGATCGACGGCCTCTCGTACATCGCCGTGCTCATCGCGCTGTGGATGATGCGCACCGAGGACCTGCACCCGGCTCCGGTCGCCCAGAAGGCCAAGCGCCAGGTGCGCGAGGGCTTGCGCTACGTGCGCAACGTCCCCGAGCTGTGGGTGCCCCTGCTCATGATGGGCGTGATCGGCACGCTCTCGTACAACTTCCAGACGGTGTTCCCGCTGTTCGCCACGCGCGACCTGCACGGCAACGGCACGACGTTCACCTTGCTGTTCTCCGTGGTCAGCGTGGGCGCTCTCATCGGTGCCCTGGCCGTCGCCCGCCGCAAGACGATCACCGTGCGAGCCGTCGCGTTCGCCGCGCTCGGCTACGGCGGAGCAATGGCCCTGATGTCGATGGCGCCCAACCAGGCCATCGCCTACGCGGTGGGCCCGGTGCTCGGCCTGGCCAGCATCGCCTTCCTCACCGCCTCCACGGCCATCGTGCAGATCGAGTCGGCACCGCACATGCGGGGCCGGGTGCTCGCCCTCCAGGCGATGCTCTTCCTCGGCAGCACGCCGATCGGTGGTCCGATCGTGGGTTGGGTGTCGCAGCAGTTCGGCGCCCGCTACGGCATCGGCGTCGGCGCGGTGGCCGCGCTCGCCGCCGGCGTGTTCGGGCTACTGAAGGCGGGCCCGGTACGCGTCGACGATCGGCGCAAGCTCTTCCGGCGTGGCCCCGTGCAGGATGACGCCGTCGCACCCGAGGTCGAACTGGTGGAGGACGGCGTCGACGCACTGGTCAGCTGACCCGGTGGCCGACGGGGCCAACCACTCGTCGGGAATCAGCGTGGCCACGTGCTCGAGCTCCTCGGTGGTGCCCTTGTCGTCGAGGGCGCCCCGGAACCCGGAGACCATCGAATCGGCGCGGAAGCGCTCCAGCACGGCCGGGTCCCAGTTGTTCGTGCGCACCAGCAGGTCGCCGTAGGCCTGGAGGTAGGTGGCCATGCGGCCGACCGTCTTCTTCAGCCGGACATCCGGAGGCAAGTGGTCGCCGACCGTCGCGAATGCGGACCAGACGCGGACCGATGCCGGGTCGCGGCCGGCCTCCTCGGCGGCCCGCTTCACGGCGGACGCCGCATTCGCGGTGGTCTCGTCGGTGAAGAACGTGTGCAACACCACGGCGTCGAACGCGCGGCCCGCCAACGCCAAGGAGTTCGGTCCGAAGGCGGTGAGGAGGAGGGGGATGTCCTCGTCGAAGGTGGGGTCGAGACTGAGCACGGGGAACTTCCCGAGCGGGCCGTCGTAGCCGAACACGGGCTCGCCCTTCCACAGCCTGCGCATGAGGTTGGCGAATTCCTCGAGCTGCACGGTCGTGATGCGGGGAATGCCAAAGGCGTCGAACATCGGGGCGATGCCCCGCCCGAGGCCGAGGGTGAACCGGCCGCCGGTGAGGCGGTGCATGGTGGTGGCGTAGGACGCGGTCACGATCGGGTGGCGGGTGTTGTGGTTGGTGGCGGCGGTGGCGATGTGGATGCGCTCGGTCACCGCGCCGGCCGCGCCCGACAGCGTGGCCGCCTCCTTGATGTTGAACCGCTCGGAGATGAACGCCGTCCCCAGGCCCATGGCCTCGCCTTGGGTGACCTGATCGATGATGTCGCGCGGCGACTTAGGCGCCCCGGCCAGCGCGTAGAACCCGAGGGCGTCGAGCGGGGGCGGGGTCAATCCTTGGTGGCGATCTGGTTGGGCACCACGTTCATCTTGGGCTCGTAGGCCGCCACCTCCACGTCACGCTGCTCGTTGCGCATGGTGGCGCGCAGCTGCTCACGGCAGGAGTCGCATGGCCCGTAGAAGCGGGCGTCGGCGGGCTGGGCGCAGCGGGGGCAGTCGAAGTGAATGGAGTCGAAGTGCGTGGTGCTCATGGCCGTATCCTGACTCGGTGCCGGGTGGCGACTCGCGGATCCTCACCACCCACGCCGGAAGCCTGCCACGGCCGCCCGCCTTGGCCGAGCTGCACGGCCGCCGCAGCCGGGGCGAGGTCGTCGATCCGGCGGAACTGGAGCAGGCGATTGCCGCGGCCACGGCAGCCGCCATCGCCGCTCAGGTGGAGGCGGGCATCGACATCGGCAACGACGGCGAGCAGGCGCGGGAGAGCTTCGTCACCTACGTACAGCACCGAATGACGGGCTTCGGGGGCACCAGCAACCGGCCCATGTTCCGCGACCTACGCGAGCACCTCGACTTCGTCGAGCTCAACGGCCCTCGCTACGCCCGCATCAAGGTGAGTCTGATGGCCGCGCCCGCGGCCGTCGACGCGGTGACCTACCGCGACACCACCGAGGTCGAGGCCGAGTGCGCGCTGGTGGCCGATGCGCCGTTCACACGTACGTTCATGACGGCGGTCTCGCCGGGCATGGTGGCGGCGGTGATGGAGAACCGTCATTACCCGTCGCTGGAGGACT
>JAFATL010000111.1 GCA_019243975.1 Actinomycetota bacterium
AGCGAGCGGTCGAGGACGGCGCGCGCGGCGCGTACGCGTGCCCCTTCACCCACGATGCCAAGCCCCTCGGCCACCCCGACAACGACCCGGTGTTCGCGGCGGCACAGAGCCTCGGCGTGCCGTTCGCCATCCACCCGACGTTCGAGCCGCAGTGGACGAAGGGCTCGCGCATGGGCACGTGGGAGCACGTGAAGGAGCTGCGGCTGCTCACGTCGGTCATGGCGTCCGACGGTGTACGCCACCAGTTCACGACGCTGTTCGACTATGGCGTGTTCGACAAGTTCCCCGACTTGAAGGTGCTCGTGCTCGAGTCGGGCGGCGGGTGGATCGGCTACTGGCTCGACCGCATCGACGCGGTCTACGGCCACACCTACGTCGGCACGCGCGTTCCGTTGAAGTACAAGCCGAGCGAGTACTTCATGGACCGGGTGTGGATCTCGTGCGACCCCGACGAGCGCACCATCCCCGCCCTGGCCGAGCGCTTCGGCGACCGCTTCCTGTGGGCGTCCGACTTCCCCCACGCCGACCACACCCCCGAGTACATCAACGACCTCGACGAACTCGTCGCCTCGTTCCCCGAATCACGCCGCCCCGCCTTCATCGGCGACAACGCCCGCAAGCTGTTCGCTATACCTCCGGGCTGAGCGGGGGGATGAGGGGCAGTAGCTGCTCTTCGGGGTGGAGGACCCAGAAGCGCAGGGAGGTGGCGGGCAGGAAGTCGATGGCGATGTGGAAGGTGAAGGCGCCGTACTGATCGACGACGGCGCCGTGCAGGTCGAACACCATCGGCACCAGCTGGTGCTCGCCCGGCTCCAGGCGCAGCTCGGGACCGATGTGGAAGGCGCCCTTGATCTCGCTCAGCTGCATGTCGTCGTCGTCCCGGACGAATGCCACCGTGACCTCGTGGGGTTCGAACACCGCTTCGGGCGGGAGATCGACGATCACCGCCAGGGCCACCCCGAGGGCCGCCGGCAGGTCCTGGCGCCAGATGCGGGTGATGCCGCCGCCGAGGACGTGCAGCAGCCCCTCTCGCACCGACGCCGCGTCACACAGGATCGCAGCCTTGAGTTCCACCCGCGGCAGGGTAGCCGTCTGGGGCACCGTGAAATACGCAACATTCGGTGCTCAGGGGGGTCCCAGCCGTGCCAAAATCGGATTCATGGGGGACGGCGCTCACCTTCCCGCTCTTTCCGTCGCTGGGACCCGCGACGACCTCCGGCCGCGCGGCCCGTCCTGGCTGCTCGGGGCCGGCATCGTGGCCGTGGCCTTGGTCGACATGCGCACGGCCGTCACCACTGCCCTCGGGTCCAGCGTCTTCACCATCGTGGCCTTCCTACTGCTGGCCCGGGGCGTCGTGCACCGCCGCAAGGTCGCCTACTACATCGTCCTCGCCGTGCTCTTCGGCTGGGTGGCGGTCGACGTCATCAAGGGCGTGCACCGAGGCGACACGGTCGTCACCCTGGCGATGGCCGTGCTCGTCTTGCGGTCGCGGCCTGAGTTCGTCACCGACCCCGGACCTCAGCGGTGGCGGCTCCTCTTCTTCACGCTGGTGCCCCTCGTCACCATCGACGTGCTCATCGGGTTCGCCGGCTTCCACCTCACCCAGCACGCCGGGACCAAGTCGACACTGCACGAGACCGTCGGGCGGCTCGTCGGCGTGTCCGGTCCGCTCGACGTGCACGGGCGCGGCCACCTGTTGTTCGCGGCAACCGTCACCGGCACCGGCCTGTTGAGCCTGGCGTCCTTGCTGCTGTTGGCGCTGGCGCCTGTGCGCGAGGACAAGCGGTCCGAGGCCGACGAACGCGAGGAGGTGCGCAAGCTGGCCGACGCGGGGCCCGGCGACAGCCTCGACCCGTTCGCCCTGCGCACCGACAAGCAGTACGTGCTGTCCCGCGATCGAAAGGCCGCCGTCGCCTACCGCTATCTCATGGGCGTCGGTCTGGCGTCGGGCGACCCTATCGGCCACCCCGCCTCGTACGAAGACAGCATCCGCGAGTTCGTGGCCCGCTGCGACGAGCGGGGATGGCGCCCGATCGTGCTGCTGGCGGGCGAGGACCGCCTCGACATGTACGACGAGCTCGGCTTCAAGGTCCTCTACCTGGGCGACGAGGCGCTGCTCGACGTGGGCGACTACTCCCTGGCCGGCCGGCGGCGCCGCAACGTGCGCCAGGCCGTGAACCGCGCCGCCAACTTCGGGGTGACCACCGAGGTCGTGGTCGAGCGCGACATCTCCGCCGACCTGCGAGCGGAGCTGCTCGGCGTGGCCGAGCGGTCGCACGGCCAGCAGCGCGAGCTCGGCTTCACCACCGCCCTCGACGAGCCGCTGGCGGTCCCCCACCCCGACGCCGTCATCGCCATCGCCCGCGGCGCCGACGGCAACCCGGTGGCGTTCCAGCGCTACCTGCCCTGCAAGGGCGGCCGGTGCCTGTCGCTCGACGCCATGCGCCGCGACCCGGAAGCGCCCAACGGCGTCAACGAGGCGATGATCGTCGACATGCTGCGCAGCCAGGGCGATCGGGGTGTGCGCGAGCTGTCGCTCAATTTCGTGGGCTTCCGCACGATCATCCAGGGCGAGGACGGCCTCAGCCCCACGGCGGCCGGCGTGGGCCGCTTCGTGCGCACGTTCAACCCGTTCAAGGTGGCGTCGCTCTACCGCTTCGCGGCCAAGTTCGAGCCCCGGTGGGAGGCCCGCTACATCGCCTACCGCTCCTCGGCCGACATCCCCGCCATCGGGCTGGCCGCGCTGACGGCCGAGGGCTTCCTGCCGTTCGACCCCGAACGGCGCAAGGGCAAAGGCCTCAAGCGCGCTGCCAAGGTGGCGAGCTAACCGCCACCACGTGGTTGGCCAGGCGGCCGGCCTCGGTCAGGTGGAGATCTGGGCGGCCTCGGCGGTGGCGATGACCTTGTCGATGAAGCCGTAGTCCTTGGCCTCGTCAGCGGTGAACCAGCGGTCGCGATCGGAGTCGGCCTCGATGCGCTCGACGCTCTGGCCGGTGTGGAAGGCGATGCGCTCGGCCATCATCCGCTTGAGGTAGATGATCTGCTCGGCCTGGATGGCGATGTCGGCGGCTTGGCCCTGCATCTGGCCCGAAGGCTGGTGCATGAGGATGCGCGAGTGCGGCAGCGCGTAGCGCTTGCCCGGAGTGCCGGCGCACAGGAGGAACTGGCCCATCGACGCCGCGAGGCCGAGGCACACCGTGGCCACGTCGCAGCTGACGTACTGCATGGTGTCGTAGATGGCGAGGCCTGCCGTCACCGAACCGCCCGGCGAGTTGATGTAGAGGGCGATGTCGCGACCGGGGTCGTCCGCCTGCAGCAGCAGGAGTTGCGCGCAGATCAAGTTGGCGGACTGATCGTCGACCTGGGTGCCCAGGAAGATGATGCGCTCCCGCAGGAGGCGCTGGTATATGTCGCCCTCGCGGTCGAGGACGGTGGCCTGGGCGACTGTGGCCGGCAAGGGCAGTTCGGGCATGTGCCGAGGGTACTCGCGGCGGCGATCAATCACGGACGGTGACGGAAATCCTTGGTGATTTCCTCAGTTCGCAGGCGTGACGCCCGAACAGAGGAGCACGACGGTCGGTCCGCCTCATCCCCCCAGCCGGGGCGGGCCGCCGTCGTACTTTTTTGCCCCGGTTCGCGTCGGTCAACGACCGATGCGCCCGTCGAGCAACTCGCGCGTGATGTCCATGTGACCGACGTGGCGGGCGGTCTCCTCGATGAGGTGGAACACCGCCCATCGCAGCGT
>JAFATL010000496.1 GCA_019243975.1 Actinomycetota bacterium
CCCTGGGCGCGTGACGACGTGGTGGCCGGCGCGCTGTCGCCGTAGAGGCCGGCCAGCATGCCGCGCACCATGCCGCGATCGACGGCGCAGATCACCGGGTGCTCGTGGGCGGTGACGCCGAACGGGCACTGCTCGGCGATGATGGCGATCGTCGCGCCGCGCGCTTCGGCGTGGGCAGCAAAGCCGTGGGCGGTGAAGGCGTCGGCCACCGCGTGCACGGCCGACTCCCGCGACCGCTGCCCGTCGCCTGGCGACATGTGCAGCGCCAGCGACCGGCCGTACTCCTCACCGACCTGCTCAGCCATCGCCTCCGCCGCCTCCGGAGGCAGCAATGCGAGCGCCCGCCCCAGCAGCGTGACGAGCAGGTCGTCGCGTCGCGACGGGAACTCCAGCTCCATCTGCTTCTCGGACACGCGGTACCGCTTCGACGGCCGTCCCGCACTGCCGCTCTCCGAGCGCTCGAGGGCGACGTCGACGTAGCCACCGGCGGCCAGCTTGTCGAGGTGGTGGCGGGCCACGTTGGGATGCAGCTCGAACCGCTGTGCCACCGCCGACGCGGTGACGCCCTTGGGCTGCTCACGCGCGAAGAGGTAGATCTCCCGGCGCGTGGGGTCGCCGAAGGCGGAGGTGACGGCGGCCACGGCCGCCGAGAACTCCTCATCGGACAGGGCAGGAGCGGGTGCGGATAGCCGATCCACGCCTTGTATTGTACCTATGGAGATAGGGGAAATTCCTTCCCCTCACAGCGCCCATGCCCCTGAGGAAGTCCAGGAAGAGGTCGGAGATGCCCGTCACCGAGGCCGAGGTCATCGAGGCGCTGCGCCCTGTCGACGACCCCGAGCTGCGCCAGAGCATCGTCGACCTCGGCATGGTGAAAGACGTGCGCATCGACGGCGGCGCGGTGGCCGTGCTGATCGCACTGACGGTGCCGGGTTGCCCGTTGCGGGCCGAGATCACCGACCGAGTGACAAATGCGCTCCAGCCGTTGGACGGCGTCGACTCCGTCACCGTCGACATGACGGTGATGACCGACGAGGAGCGCGCCGCCGTCGCCGCCAAGATGCACGCGGCGGGAGGCGGCGGCCATGCCGGCCACGACCACGCCGCCGGCGGCGGCCATGGGCACGGCCACGGACCGGCCAAGGAGATCCCGTTCGCCGATCCGGCGTCGAAGACGCGGGTGCTCGGCATCTCGTCCGGCAAGGGCGGCGTCGGCAAGTCGTCCGTCACCGTCAACACGGCGATCGCGCTGGCCCGCCTCGGCAACGACGTGGCCGTGCTCGACGCCGATGTCTACGGCTTCTCGGTGCCCAAGATGCTCGGCATCACCCAGGAGCCCGTCGTCATCGACGACATGATCGTGCCGCCCGTCGCCTTCGGCGTGAAGTGCATCTCGATGGGGTTCTTCGCCGAGGAGGACCAGCCCGTCATCTGGCGGGGCCCGATGCTTCACAAGGCGCTCGAGCAGTTCCTCACCGACATCTACTGGGGCGAGCCCGACTACCTCCTCATCGACATGCCGCCGGGTACCGGCGATGTGGCGCTGTCGATGGCGCAGTACATCCCGCGCTCGGAGATCTACGTCGTGACCACGCCCCAGGCGGCCGCTCAACGGGTCGCTCAGCGCACGGCGTACATGGCCAAGAAGGTCAACATGGTCGTGCGGGGCGTGATCGAGAACATGTCGTGGTTCACGGGCGACGACGGCAAGCGGTACGAGATCTTCGGTACCGGCGGGGGCCAGTCGCTGGCCGAGAAGCTCGAGGTGCCGCTGCTCGGGCAGATCCCCCTCGTGCCCGACCTGCGCGAAGGCGGCGACGTCGGCCTGCCCGTCACGGTGTCGGATCCCGACGGCGAGGCGTCCCGCGCCTTCGAGGCTCTGGCCAAGGAGATCGTGAGCCGGGGCCCGAGTCGCATCTACCGCTCGGAACTCTCCCTCAGTTGACGGCGTTGGAATAACCGTGAGCGAACAGGCGGTGGGGCGCCGGGTGTTCTTGGGGATGCTCGGGCTCGGTGCCGCCGGTGTGCTCACCGGGGCGCGCATCCAGAGCGCGTTCAGCAAGGTCCTGGGCCAGCTCACCGCCCACGACCCGACCGGGCTGTCGACCTACATCCCGGCGGCCGGGCGGTTCCGTATCTACTCGGTCACCAACAGCCTGCCGCACCGCGCCGACGAGGAATACCGGCTCGACGTGGGTGGCCTCGTCGACCGTCCCATGCAGCTCTCACTCGCCGACCTCAAGGCGCTCCCCGCCACGCACCTGGTGAAGGATTTCCAGTGTGTCACCGGCTGGCGCGTGGCCGGCGTGAAGTGGAGCGGGGTGAAGCTGGCCGACCTGCTCGACCACGTCGGCGCGCAGGCCAAGGGCAAGGCGCTGCTGTTCAAGTCGTTCGACGGGCAGTACACCGAGAGCCTCACCATCGACCAGGCGCGTCGGCCCGACGTGATCGTGGCCTACGCCATGGACGGCGACACGGTGTCGCAGATGCACGGCGGCCCGGTGCGGATGTACATCGCGCCGATGTACGGCTACAAGTCGACGAAGTGGCTG
>JAFATL010000501.1 GCA_019243975.1 Actinomycetota bacterium
GTCGTGGTCGTGGCGGCCGTGACGGCCGCGGTGCTCGTACTGCCATTCGGCCAGCAGCCCGTGGTCGGCTTTGCGGCGCTGTCGCGGCCGACGTTGGTGCTGCTCGCCCTGGTGTCGCTCGCGTCGATGGTGTCGTACCTGATGGGCGCGACGCTCGTCGCCTACGGCCGGCTGTGGCCGACCGTCACCGCCTCGGTGGCCTCAGGGGTCGTGGTGGCCATCGGCCAGCCGACCATCACCCCTGCCTTCGGCCCCACGGGTGCGGCGTCCGTGTCGCTGGCGGCCGTGACGTTGGCGGCGTGCCTGCAGACGCGAACCGTCGTCAAGCTGGGCCGCGACCGTTCCTGATCTGCAGGCACATCGCCTCGAGCTTCTCGACGGAGTCGTCCCAGACGTACTCCGTCGCCACCCGGGCCCGCGCCTGGGGCCCGAGCTGTGCGCCCACCTCGGGTTCCTGCTCGAGCCGATCGATCGCCTTGGCGAGGGCGGGGGCATCGGCGAAGTACCGGCCGCACTCGGCCAGCACCTCGCGATTGAAGTCGACGTCGAACGCCACAACGGCGCGGCCAGCGCCCATGGCACGGAGGAGCGAAGGGTTCGTGCCGCCAACCGAATGGCCGTGGAGGTAGAGCGCGGCGTGGGCGTAGAGCTGGTCGAGCGCTTCGCCATCCCACATGGGGCCGATCATGCGGACGCGGGCGTCCTCGGTGGCCAGCATCTGGAGATGCTGGCGGTATGACGACGCGTACGGCGCGCCGCCGACGATCACGAGCGGCAGCGGCGAGTGCGACTGCCGGTATCCCTCCATGATGAGGTCGACGTTGTTCTCGGGCTCGAGGCGGGCCACGACCAGGTTGTAACCCCCGCGGGTGAATCCGAGCCGTTCGACGTGGTCGCTGCCGGCTGCAGTGATGAGGTGCGCGCCGTAGGAGATGTACTCGCTCGTGGCGCCGTACTCCTCGGCGAAGTAGCGGCCGACGGCGCGCGAGTCGACGATCAGACGATCGGGCCATCGCACGGCGTAACGCTCGGCGAGCTTCGAATACCCCTTGGCGATCCGCCCCCATTTCGCCCGTCGCCACTCGAGCCCGTCGCTCACCAGGGCAACGGGGATCTTGGCGGCTCGCAACAGCGGGAGGACGGGGGAGTTGGCGGTGTTGAACATCACTGCCACGTCAGGACGGTGACGGATGGCGTGTGCGGCCGACAGGGCGGTATGACTGAGCGTCTCCGCGGCCTTGGCCCGCACGGCGGGAAGGTTCACGAGTTGCATGCCCGCGTGGGTCGTGAGCTCCTGGCCCGGGTTGCGGCAGTACACGACGACGTCGTGACCCCGCTGCACAAGGCGCGAGCCCACCTCCTCGCACACGGTCTCGAAGCCGCCGTAGCGCGCGGGGACGCCCCGGCACCCGAGCATGGCGATCTTCATGGATGGTCCCGCCCCACGCGGTGATTCTCTCAGAAACCGCCGTCGGCGCCGAAACGCCCAAGCAGCCGTCGGTAGTCTCTGCACGTGCCGACGGTCCGCGTGCGTCCGGCGGGCTGGACGATCGCGACGATCGCGTCGTCCTTCGCCGTCGTGGTCGCCCTACGGGTGAACGCCCTGGCCGGCCTCGCCTTGGCGTTGGCCGTGCTGTTGTTCGCTCTCGTCGCCTTCGTCCCCGTATCGACGACGGCCGGCCTCCTGGTGGTCGCGGCGTTCATCACGCGCTTCAAGGTGCAGATACCGGGGCTCGGGTTCCGGTTCGAGCACTTCGCCCTGGCGCTCCTCCTCCTGGCCTGTTTTCTGCACGCCCGTCGCGAGGTGCTGCGGCGGATGCCGACCCGACCCGAGCTGGCCGCCATCGCGTTCGTGGTCTGGGCCGCGGTGAGCAGCGTCGCCAACTCGCCGTCGATCGGCAAGAGCCTGACGATCGTCGGCTGGTACGTGATGGACGTGGTCATCCTGTGGCTGCTCGTCGGCCTCATCCAAGCCGGCGACGTGGGGTGGGACGACCTGGCGCGCGTCGGACTGTGGGCGGGGGCGGTGGCCGGTTGGCTGGCCGCCGTGCTGTGGCTCATCGCCCTGGTGC
>JAFATL010000215.1 GCA_019243975.1 Actinomycetota bacterium
AGATCGGCCACAGCCGGTCGTCCTCCGAGAGGAGGGCGGCGGCCGTGAACGCCGAGGTGGCGTGGCCGCTGGGGAAGCTGCTGGTGCGGGGCTGGCGGAACGGCAGGGGGTGGGCGAACGTCGGCACGGGCCGGCGGCGCCGGAAGACCGACTTCACACCCAGGTTGACCACAGCCGACTCGATGCCCACGCCGGCGCCCACGCGCACGGCCGCCTTCCAGTCGTGCTCGCTGCGCAGGCCCCGCAGCGCCCCGAAGATCAACCAGATGGTGCCGTGCTCGCCCAGCGACGACGCCGTGTAGAAGACGCGGTCGGCCACCGGGTTGCCGCGCAGGCGCGTGACCTGCCGCTCGACGGCGTTGTCGAAGTCGGCGATGCGGCGGAGGGTGCGCGGCGACAGGCGGGGAAGTTTCAAGCGCACCCAGGTTAGTGGTGACCACAATGTGGGATGGCTGGGCTCGAGCGGAACTACGCCGACGTGTGGGAGGCGGTGGCCGACCGCATCCCGACCGCCACGGCGCTGGTGCAGGGAACGGTCCGCCGCTCGTGGGCCGAGTTCGAGGCCCGTGCGGCCCGGTTGGCCAGTGCGTTCGCGGCCGCCGGCGTCGGTCACAACTCGAAGGTGGCGTTGTACCTCTACAACTGCCCGGAGTACCTGGAGGCGTTCTTCGCCACCCTCAAGGTGCGGGCGGTGCCGGTCAACGTGAACTACCGCTACCTCGACGACGAACTGGCGTACCTGGTCGACAACGCCGACGCCGAGGTGCTCGTGTTCCACGCCAGCCTGGCCGACCGGGTGGCGCGCGTGGCGCCCGCATCGCCCAAGCTCAAGTTGCTGTTGCGGGTGGATGACGTGGGCGGCGTCGCATTCGGTGACCCTTACGAGGACGCGGTGTCGTCACACGCGCCGGCGCCCCGCATCGAGCGCAGCAGCCGCGACATCCTCATGACGTACACGGGTGGAACCACGGGCATGCCCAAGGGCGTGATGGGCAGCGTGGGCGGCGGCGTGGACACCTACCGCACGACGGTGCCGTCGGTGCTCGGCCTGCCGCCCATCGAGACCACCGATGGCATCGTGGACGCGGCCGCGCAGCTGATTGCCGAGGGCCGGCCGTGGGCGGCGCTGCCCGCCTGCCCGCTCATGCACGGCACCGGCATGGGCATCGGCGCATTGCCGGCGCTCACCTTCGGCGGCGCCGTCGTGTTGCTGGAGGGACGCGGTCTCGACGTCGACGAGCTGTGGTCGACGGTCGAGCGCGAGGCCGTCAACAGCATCACCGTGGTCGGCGACGCCTTCGCCCGCCCCATGCTGCGGGGCCTGCGCGAGGGTCCGCCCCGCGATCTCGCCTCGGTGCGGCTCATCCTCTCGGCCGGCGCCATGTTCTCGGCCGAGGTGAAGGACGGTCTGCTCGAGTTCCTGCCCGGCGCCGCCATCATCGACTACATCGCCGCCACCGAAGGAGCAATGGGCTACTCGGTGTCGATGAAGGGCGCGCCCGCCGCGACGGGGAAGTTCATCCCCAACCCGGGCGTGAAGGTGCTGACCGAGGACGGTCAGGAAGTGCAGCCGGGGTCAGGCGAGAGCGGCATCGTGGCGGTGCCCGGCTCGATCCCCGAGGGCTACTACCACGACGACGAGAAGACGGCCCGCACGTTCAAGGTGATCGACGGGGTGCGCTACTCACTGCCGGGCGACTGGGCCACGGTAGAGGCCGACGGCTCGCTCGTGCTGCTCGGGCGGGGGTCGCAGTGCATCAACACGGGCGGCGAGAAGGTCTTCCCCGAGGAGGTGGAGGAGATCCTCAAGCTGCATCCGTCGGTGGAGGACGCGCTCGTCTTCGGCGTGCCCGACGAGCGCTTCGGCCAGCGGGTGGTGGGGGTGGCATCGTTGTCGCCGGGCGCGGCGGCGGTCGACCCGGACGAGATCGTCGACGCCGCCCGCTCCAAGCTGTCGAGCTACAAGCTGCCGCGCTCGTTGGTGCTGGTCGACGTGGTGCCGCGCGCTGCGAACGGGAAGGCCGACTACCCGGCGGCCAAGGCCATCTTCGAGGCTTCGCCGGCTGCAGCCAACTCGGCCACCAGCGCAGCCGCCAGCGCGGGGTCGCCGCCCCAGGCGGGGCAGTAGGCCTTGTAGGCGCAGTAGTCGCACAGGCCCGACGGGCGGGGCCGGAAGTCGTCGCGCTCGCACGCCCGCTCGACCGCCGCCCACAGCGCCATCACCTTGCGCTGGAACCCGCTCGTCGACTGATCGGTGGGCGTGGCCGTGATCGCCACCGGCTCGCGCAGGTGCA
>JAFATL010000313.1 GCA_019243975.1 Actinomycetota bacterium
CGCCACCACGTCACCGACATGTGCACGATCGGGATGTCGATGGCGGCGACCAGGGCGGCGATGGCAGAGCGGCGTGAACGCACCTCGACATCGCCCGGCACCCGCCGCAGCGCCAGGTAGCCGAGGAAGAGGGCGAGGAGCAGCACGGTCGTGGTGAGGCGGGCGTCCCACGTCCACCACACGCCCCAGCTGGCGCGACCCCAGATCGATCCGATGGCGAGCGTGATGGCGGTGCACACGACGCCGATCTCCGCCGACGCGCCGGCGAGGTAGTCCCACCGCCGGTCGCGCGTGCGGGGCCAGAGGTACAGGATCGAGGCCAGGGCGGTGATGCCGAAGGCGAGGTAGGCCACCCAGGCCACCGGCGCGTGCAGGTAGAGGATGCGCACGACGTCGCCCTGCACCTGGTCGGGCGGCGTGACCCAGAGCCCCAACCACACGGTGGCGGCGATGCCGACCAGGGCGGTCAGTCCGACCACCTTCGAGGCAGGCGTCGACGATGCCCTCATTGTCGTCTCCGACGACGATGTCATGACTCCTCCAGCAACGGGCCGAAGGCAAGGACGCCGAACGCCACGTAGATCACGGTGAACACAGCAAGGATGCGCAGCCACGGGTCGGCCCAACTCGAGCGACCGTCGATGATCGCCTCGGTGGCGCGCGTGGCGGCCAGCAGGACCGGCGCCACCACCGGCAGCAGGAGCAGCGGCAACAGCGTCTCCCGCACGCGCAGGCCGGCGGCCACGACGCCGTACACGGTGCCGGCGGCGGCCAGGCCCGCGGTCGAGAGGATGCACGTCAGCACCAAGAGGAGCGGCCCGTGCAGGTCGGACCCATAGAGCACGACCACGCCGATCCCGAGCACGAGCTCGAGGGCGAGTAGCTGGAGGGCGATGGCGGCCGCCTTGCCGAGGAACACACCCGCGCCGTCGAGACCGGCCATGCGCAGGCCGTCGCGCGCGCCGTCGGCCGCCTCCAGGGCGAAACTGCGTTGCACCGCCAGCAACGCGCTGAACAGCACCGCGATCCAGAACAGGCCGGGCGCCGTGCGGGCCAACACCCCGCGATTGGGGTCGATGGCGAAGGCGAACAGCACGAGGACGAGGACGGCGAACGGCGTCACCTGGTTCAAGGCCACGCGCGAGCGGGCTTCGATGCGAAGGTCCTTGCCGGCGACGAGCACGGCGTCATGCCACATGGGCTGGCTCCCGCAATCCGTCGCGCACCTGTCCGCCGGCCATCGTCACCATACGGCTGGCGAGGGCGCGAGCGCGGTCGGCTTCGTGCGACGCGAACACCACGGTGGCGCCGTCGGCCGCCGCCTCGCGCGCCAGCTCGTCGAGCAGGTCGCGACCGTCGGCGTCGAGGCCGGCGTGGGGCTCGTCCAGCAACCACAGCCCGGGCCGCTTGGCCATCAGCGCCGCGACAGCCGTGCGGCGGCGCTGCCCGGCCGACATCCGTCCCACCGCGACCGTGCGGAGTCGGCCGTCGAGGCCGAGGCGCTCCAGCGCCGGGCCGATGGCGTCGGTCGACGCGCCAGCAGCGCGATCGGCGAAGCGCACGTTGTCCTCGGCGGTGAGGTCGTCGTACAAACCGGTGGCGTGGCCCAGCAGGCCCACCTGCCGGCGCACGGCCCGGCGGTCGCGACACAGGTCCTGCCCGAGCACCTCGGCGGTGCCCGATGTCACCGCCAGCAGGCCGGCGCAGGCCCGCAGCAGGCTCGTCTTGCCCGCCCCGTTTGGCCCTTGCACCAGCACGATTTCACCCGCGTCGACGTCGAGGTCGACACCGGCGAGAGCGGGGAAGCGACCCAGGACGGCGACCGCGGCACGAAAGCGGACAACGGGGGGCGTGGCGGAGGGCATGGCTGGGCTGTCAATGCTACGGGGAGGGGTGGTTCTAGTTCCATGCGGGGGACCACTACGTTGACCGGCCGTGAACCTGCGACGGGTGGTTGGGGGCATCGGGCACACGCTGATCGCGGCCGGCGTCCTCATCTTGCTGTTCGTTGCCTACGAGCTCTGGGGCACCGGGATCGCCGAGGCCCGCTCACAGCACACCCTCAAGAAGGACTTCACCCAGAAGGTCGGCCGGGGCGTCAACCAGGACGAGGTGCCGCCTCCCACGCCCGAGGGTGAGGCGGTGGCGATCATCAAGATCCCCCGGCTGGGCCTGGAGAAGGCCGTCGTCGAGGGCGTCGGCGTCGAAGACCTCAAGAAAGGGCCCGGCCACTACCCCGGCACCCCGCTCCCCGGCCAGCCCGGCAACGCCGCCATCGCCGGGCACCGCACCACGTACGGCGCGCCGTTCTTCCGCATGGACGAGCTCAAGCCCAACGACCCGATCTTCGTGACGACCCGCCAGGGCAGGTTTCGCTACGAGGTGAGCGAGGTTCGTGCGATCAAGCCGACCGACGTCGAGGTCATCAAGAACACGCCCGACAACCGACTGACCCTGACGACCTGCCACCCCCGCTTCAGTGCCAGCCAGCGGCTGATCACCATCGCCACCCTCAAGGGTGAGGCCGCCGTCCCGTCACCGCCGGAGCAGCCCAAGACCACCAGCCTTTCCGGCAAGCGCGTCAGCAAGCGCCCGGCCATCTTGTGGGGCCTGCTCGCCGCCCTGTGCGCGGCCGTCACCATGACCCTCTCGCGCATCTGGCGGAAGTGGCCGGCCTACTTGCTCGGCACGCCGGTCTTCCTGCTCGTCCTCTTCGTCTTCTTCGAAAACTTCGCCCGCCTGCTCCCCGCCAACATCTGACGCGCTAGCTCGTCGAGAGCCTCCGGA
>JAFATL010000453.1 GCA_019243975.1 Actinomycetota bacterium
TCAGGCCCGCCCGAGCCGCTGCTCGCCCCGCGCCATGACGTTCCGCCCGAGGGCCGCACCGGGTTCACCCGGGTGGACGGGCGCCAGATCCACTTCCTGTCCTGGGGGCCGGTGAATGGTCCGGCCGTGGTGTGCCTGCACGGCGGCGGGCAGACGGCGTACATGTTCGAGGAGCTCGGGCCGGTGCTGGCCGCGTCCGGCCACTTCGTGTTGGCGCCCGACCTGCCGGGCCACGGCGACAGCGACCCGCTCGACGACTTCGGTCGGCGGGAGCTGGCCGCGACCATCGCGCCGCTGTGCGCGCACTTCGGCCTCCAGCACGCCGCCTTCGTCGGCGCGTCGCTCGGTGGGATGACGTCGATCACCGTCGCCGCCGGTCATCCCGACCTGGTCGCCGCCATCGTGCTGATCGACGTGGGCCACCGGCTGGAGGAGGAGGGCGTCCGGCGCATCATCGAGTTCATGCAGGCGTTCGAGTCGTTTGCCTCGTTGGAAGAGGCGGCGACCGAGATCTCCAAGTACCTGCCGCACCGCCGGGAGGTGCGGGCCGAGTCGCTCAAGCGCAACCTGCGCCAGCGACCCGACGGGCGCTGGCAGTGGAAACACGTGCTGGCGGGTCGCCTGCAATCGGGCGAGATCGACGTCGGTTCCGACAACTGGCGAACCATCCTCGAGGGCCTCGACACCGAGGCGGCGTCGTTGCGCTGCCCCGTGCTGTTGCTGCGGGGCTCGGCCAGCGACGTGCTGTCGAGCGAGGGGGCCGACGAGGTCGCGTCTCTGATCCCCAACGCGCGCGTGGCGATCGTGCAAAAGGCGGGCCACCTGGCCGCGGGCGACAACCCCGAGTCCACGACTGCGTTGATCTCGTCGTTCTTGGCAGATGTCGGATGGACGAAGCAGTGACCAGGTCGCCCTGCGCCGGGGGTGGGGTCCCCGGCGCTCCCGCAGCTGCGGAGCAGCTGCAGAAGGCTCAGTAGGTCGCGTTGATCGAGCTGGGGTTGGTCGGAAAGCGAGCGCTGGTGGCCGGGGCCGGGCAAGGCATTGGCCGGGCGTGCGCGCTGGCGTTGTCGGAGGCAGGGGCGCAGGTGGCGTGCGTCGACAACGACGCCGACCGAGCGGCCGCCGTGTCAGCCGAGGTCGGCGGGTTGGCCTTGGTGGCCGACGCGCGCGACCGGTCCGACGTCGAGGCGTCGGTCGCCCGGGCGGTCGAGGAGTTCGGCGGTCTCGACGTGTGCGTCGACATCATCGGTGAAGCGCGCTGGGCGCGCGTGCTCGACGCCACCGACGAGGACTGGGACACGTCGTTCGACCTCGTGCTGCGCCACGTCTTCTACCTGGCTCAGGCGGCGGGCAAGCAGATGGTGGCGCAGGGGACGGGCGGCGCGTTCGTCGCCATCGCCTCCGTGAGCGGCCTGCGGTCGGCCCCCAACCACGGCCCGTACGGCGCAGCCAAGGCCGGCCTCATGTCGTTGATCCGCACGCTCGCCATCGAGCTGGCCGCCGACGGCGTGCGCTGCAACGCGGTGGCGCCCGGCGCCGTGCTCACGCCGCGCGTGCTGGCGATGATGTCGGAGGAGCGACTGGCCGAGTCGGCTCAGGCGATCCCGCTCGGCCGGCAGGCGCAGCCCGAGGACATCGCCAAGGCCGTGCTGTTCCTGTGCTCCGATCTGGCCGGCTACGTCACCGGCCAGACGCTCGTCGTCGACGGCGGCGCCACCGCCCAGTTCCCCCTCTCCCTGCGAGGCTGACATGCGAGACGTTCCCGACCCGCCGCTGCGACCGTGGGACCCGCCTGCCTACCGCGTCGACGAGCTGGGGAAAGTCGTCGACGCCGCGCCCGGCACGCCGAACAACTGGGACCGGTGGGGCGCGGAGGACCAGCGGGGCACGTTCAACTTGTTCACGCCCGAGCGCATCGCCGCGGCGGCGGCGCTGATCCGCACGGGCAAGCGCTTCTCCCTCGGCATGCCGATCGCGGGGCCGCCGATGCCGGGCTTCCGGTCGCCACCGATGCACCTGTTCAGCGCGTCCACGGCCGACATCGTGCTGGGCGAGAAGGGGATCCAGTACTCCGACGACTACATCGTGATGGCGCTGCAGGGCTCGACGCAGCTGGACGGGTTGGCCCATGTCGGTGGCAAGGACGTGCTCTACAACGGGTACTGGGCGGGACTGGTGACGTCGCGAAGCGGGGCCCGCCGGTTGGGCACGCACCACCAGGCGGACGGCGTCGTCGGGCGCGCCGTGCTGCTCGACGTGGCCCGTCACCTCGGCGTCGACGCGCTGGACGTCGGGTTCGCCATCGGGCCGGATCTGTTGGACGAGGTGTGCTCGGCGGAGGGTGTCTCGGTGGGTGCCGGAGACGTGCTGTTGGTGCGCACCGGCCTGCTCGGGTGGCTGCTCGCCGGCAACACGGCCGACCGCACCGAGCCCGGTCTGTCGCCCCGCTGCATCCCGTGGCTGGCCGAGCGCGACGTGGCCATGGTGGCGACCGACACGTTGAGCGTGGAGGTGCTGCCGCCCGAACCGGGCCAGCCGCCGCTCGGCTTGCACGTCAAGGCGTTGTGCGATCTCGGCCTGCTGCTGGGCGAGCTGCTCGACCTCGACGAGCTGGCCGAAGACTGCGCGGCCGACGGCGTCTACGAGTGCTTCTTCGTCGCCTCCGTGCTGCCTGTCGTCAACGCGGTGGGCTCGCCCATCAACCCCATCGCGATCAAATGACCGCCCGCAGGGCGGAGGTCAAGTAGCCGACGCGATGAGGTCGCCAGTCTTCGGGCCGTGGCGATCGCGGAAGTCGCGGACGGAGTAGCCGGTGACGACCGACGCTTCGGCGGCGCGAGCGGTGGCCGAGCGGCGGAGACCGAACAGGGGCGCCAGCTCGCCGAAGTAGCGCCCGGGGCCGATGCGCCCGAGGACCAGCTCGGTGCCGTCGGCGCGCGTGCGCACGATCTCGACGTCGCCGCTGTCGACGACGTAGATGAGGTCCCCGGCCTCGCCCTGGTTGAACACGACGTCGCCGGCCTTGAGCTCGATGCGACGCGGCGGCGTCTCGGCGCCGGCTGCGCGCGGCGTCAACTCGACGATGCGGTCGGCGAGGGGGAGCAGGCGCTCGTCGTGAGTGGCGACGATGACGGCACGGTCGGGCCCGGCCAGCGTGCGCAGGAGCTTGAGCAC
>JAFATL010000529.1 GCA_019243975.1 Actinomycetota bacterium
CCCTTCGGGGCGGCGGCCTCAGGCGCTGCGGTGGGTGTCGTGACCGAAGATCGGCCCGATGGGAGGCAGCTCGGACTGCTCGTCGGGGAAGGCCAGCAGTCGCTCGTCCCACGGCGGGAGCGGATCGCGCACGGGGTCGTCGAAGCCGTCTTCTGCGTCGGTCTCATGCCGCTCTTCTGCGATCGGCGGCGGCGCCGTCGGGGCGGACGGTGCCATCGCCGGCGCGTCAGCATGCTCCTCGTGGGCGCGGGCGTTCACCCTGGCGCGCACGTCGTCGAGGAGTGTCTCCACCCGCAGGCTCGCGGCCGTAGCTGCACTCTCGGCCGCGGTGGCCACCGCGCTGTCGACGGCCGCCCGCACGACGTCCTCCAGTGCCTCGCGTCCGGCGAGTGCTTGCTCGGCCGTCAACGCGCGTTGCTCAGCCGTTGCCGCCCGGCCGCGCGCGTGGGCGAGCTCCTTTTGGAGTCGGTCGATCGTGGTCCGGGCCCACTCGGCGAACCCTTCGACATCGGCCCGCCGGTACACGCCGGTCTCGCCCGCCTGCTCCGGCGAATTTTCGAACGCTGACTGCACCACGACTCCGAACCCTACGACTGATGGATGAAGCCGATTGTAACGACGCGTGAACGGCCCGAGAACCCGCGTGAACGCACTGGGACAAAGGGGCCAACCCCGCCCGCACGAGACTTCCCGAAGCGTCCGCCTCCTGGCCACCGGACGGTCACGGACCGGCAAGAGTCGGTGGGTACGGTCACTTCCGTGCGCATCCTCGTCACCAACGACGACGGCTTTGCCGCTCCTGGGCTGCACGCACTCGCCAGCGCGATGCGTGAGGTCACCGACGACGTCCTGCTGGTTGCACCGCTCGAGGAACGCAGCGGCAGCGGCGCCGCCATCGGGGCGATTCACATCAGCCAGCGCGTGCTGTTCCAGCCGGTCGAGATCTCGGGCCTGCCCGGCATGGCGGCGTACGCCGTCGATGGCCCGCCCGCCCTCGCCGTGCTCACCGCTGCCCGAGGTGGTTTCGGTGCCCCGCCCGACATCGTGGTGTCGGGTATCAACCCGGGCGTCAACACCGGCCGCGCCGTGGTGCACTCAGGCACCGTCGGCGCTGCCCTGACAGCCGGCAACCTCGGCATTCCCGCCGTCGCGGTCAGCATCGATCTCGACGACAAGCCCAACGAGTGGGCGACGGCTGCTCATATCGCTCTCGACGCGGTGCGGTGGTTGGCCAACACGCACGAACCCGCCGTCCTCAACATCAATGTGCCGAACCTTCCCCGGCACGAGATCGCCGGCGTCCGCTACGCCCGCCTGGCCCACTTCGGCACGGTGCGGGCGTCCTTCGCGGCCGCCGGTGAAGGTGTCCTCGAGCTCGAGTGGTCCGAGACCGGCGCGACTGTCGACCCCGACAGCGATCAGGGCCTGGTGGCGCGCGGCTTCGCCGCCATTACGCCCCTGGCCGGGGTGACCGCCGCGCCGAACCTCGGGCCCGAGCTGCTCGACCTGCTCGGCCGAACCGAGCTGATAAGGACGTGAGGTTGGTGGAGAGACGGCCCGCCGACCGCCTCTCCACCAGAGCCCTCTCCGTCGGCACCCTGTCGCTGGGTACGCCGCTCGGTCTGTTGACGGCCGCCTCGGTCGTCGGCTCCGCGCTCGCCCCCGGCCTGCTGGCGCACCACCCGCTGTTGCTGATCGCGCTGGCGCCGCGCAGCATGTTCCTCATGGCCGCCGCGCCGCACGTGGGCATGGCGAGCTTCATGGTCGTCGGCACGCTGCGACTGGCCGCCGCCGACCCGTTCCACTTCACGCTCGGCCGCCGCGTCCTCGGGCACCGGTTCAATCGGCACCGCGAGTTGGTGGCGCGCATCGGGCTGCCAGTCGTCGCCGTGCACCCAACGGGCCCGGTGCTCGCCGCCGCCGGCGCGGCTGGACTGCGCCCGATGTCGGTCGCCGCCGCCGACGTGGCCGGGACCGCGCTGCAGCTCGCGCTGTTGCACGAGCTCGGTCAGTTCGTGAGGGTCCCGGCGTGGCTGGCGGTGGCCGGAATCGTCGCCGGCGCCGGGTTCGCCGGCGCAGCCGCGCTGCGACTGCTGATCAGACGGCGGGTGTCAGCTGAGCTTCAGCGGGGCTTCTCGTAGCGGTAGCCGAGGCCGCGGAT
>JAFATL010000541.1 GCA_019243975.1 Actinomycetota bacterium
ACGTCCAAGTGCCGATGCAGGGTCGAAAAACGACCCTGCATCGGCACTTGGACGGAGGGTTCATCCGACGAGACCGACGGTGGGCAGCTGCTTGGTCTCGTGGTTCATGACGTCGTCGAGCGTCGCCAGCATGTCGGACTTGATCGATGCGAAATCGGCGTCGTCCCAGCGGTTGACGAACTCGCCCGGGTCCTCCTGCAGGTCGTACAGCTCGCCGACGCCGTTGGCCTCCTCGTAACGCGTGATCTTGTAGCGCCGGCCCGACAGTGTGCGCGTGGGCATGCGCAGCACGATGTCGAAGTCGTCCTCGGTGAGGACGTGCTCGCGCGGGCCGTCGAGCAACGGCGCACCCTCCATCTCCTTCGGCACGGGCAGACCCGCGGCCGTCAACGCGGTGGGCGCCAGGTCGATGGTGCCGACCGGGTCGTCGACCACCGCGCCTGCCTCGAAGCCGGGGCCGCGCACGATCAACGGCACGCGCAGCAGACCTTCGTAGGGCAGCGGGCCCTTGAACATCATCTGGTGGTCGCCGAGGTACTCGCCGTGGTCGGTGGTGGAGATGACGAGCGTGTCGTCGGCCAGCCCGCGGGCGTCGAGCGCGTCCAACACGCGACCCACCGCATTGTCGAGCTGACTGACCATGCCGTAGTAACCCGCGATCATGCGCGCCACCTCTTCGCGCGTCAGCTTGGCCCCACCGGGGTTGGCCCACTCGAACGGCGTGCCCCGTCCGCCGTTCGCCCACGCGTGGTGGATGCCGGGCTTGGTCGCGAACTCGTCCTCGCGGATCTCCGGCAGCACCTCGACCACGTCGGACGGCGAGTACATGTCGCACCACGGCGCGGGCGGGTCCATCGGGTGGTGCGGGTCGGTGAAGCTCACCCACGCGAAGAACGGCCCGTCGACGGTCGACAGCCAGTCAACGGCGCGGTCGGCGACGAACGTCGTGGGGTGGTGCTCCTCGGGCAGTGCGCTCTTCCACGTCTGCGTGTGGTCCCACACGCTGCCCGCCGCCTCGGGCGTCATCAGCCGCAGCCGTTCGTTGCCCTGCTCGACACCGTCGCGGTAGAGCCAGCGTCCGTAATGCAGGCCGAACGGCGCCGGCCCGAAGCACCAGTTCCACTGCCCCATCAGCGGCGCCATGCGCATCATGTGGCCGAACAAGATCAGCTGCGCGTAGTCGAACCCGAAGTACGGGCCCGTCCAGCCCTCGGGCATCGACGCCGACCCCTCGACCGATTCCAGCTTCCCCGTGGGCGTGTACGGGTAGGTCGACGCGAAGTGGGCCTTGCCGAAGAACGCCGTCTTCCACCCCGCCTCCGCGAAACGCGTGGCGACCGAAACGTTGGCCGCGTCGTCGGGCAGGTCGATGCCGTTGGACGTCACGCCATGGGTCGACGGGTACGTGCCGGTGAGGATCGTGGCCCGGGCCGGCTGGCAGAACGGGTTCTGCGTGCGGGCCGCCGCGAAGCGGGTGCCCTGCGACGCCAGCCGGTCGAGGTGGGGCGTCTGGCACACCGGGTTGCCGTAGGCCCCGATCGTGTCCGCCCGCTGTTGGTCGGTTGTGATGAGGAGAACGTTCACCGAGCGCGGACGTTAGCCAGAATGGTCGGCGTGACGCTCCGATGAGGCCGCCGTTCGGCACCATGTTGAAGCGCGGCTTCCTGCGTCACTGCCCCAACTGCGGCGGCGGCCACCTGTTCGTGCACTGGCTGCGCATGCGCGAGCGCTGCCCCACGTGCGGCATCAAGTTCGAGCGGGAGGAGGGCTTCTTCCTCGGCGCCTTCCTCATCAACTTCGGCATCGGCGAGGGGCTCATCGCCCTGCTGCTGTTCGGCTACATCATCCTGCTGAGTGCCAACAAGGACGTGTCGATCCCCGCGTTCATCGCCGCCGGCATCGGCATGAGCATCGCCGCGACGCTCTTCTTCTATCCCTTCTCGAAGACGATCTGGTCCGCCCTCGACCTCGCCATGAAACCGCTCGAGGACAAAGAGCTCACCGATGCAATGGAGCATCGCCTGAAGCATGGTGACGGCTGAGTAGCTCGCCGGCGGCC
>JAFATL010000543.1 GCA_019243975.1 Actinomycetota bacterium
CATCGTCCCGACCGCGCCGCGGCGTGCCTACGACATGTACCGCGTCATCGAAACGATCGTCGACGACGGCGAGTACTTCCCGATGAAACCGGGCTGGGCCAAGAACGTCATCACCACGTTCGCCCGCATGGGGGGCCAGCCCGTCGGCATCGTGGCCAGTCAGCCCAAGGTGCTGGGCGGCACCCTCGACGTGAACTCCGCCGACAAAGCGGCGCGGTTCGTGTGGCTGTGCGATGCGTTCGGCATCCCGCTGGTGTTCCTGCAGGACGTGCCCGGCTTCATCGTCGGCAGCGCGGTGGAGAAGCAAGGCATCATCCGCCACGGCGCCAAGATGCTGTTCGCCATCTCCGAGGCCACCGTGCCCAAGGTGACGGTCGTGCTGCGCAAGGCGTACGGCGCCGGTTACTTCGTGATGAACGGCACCGCCTACGAGGCTGACTACATCGCGGCGTGGCCCACCGCCGAGATCGCGGTGATGGGCCCCGACGGCATGGTGAACATCATCATGCGCAAGCAGTTGGAAGCGTTCCCCGAAGGCAAAGAGCGCGACCAAGCTCGCATCGGCATGGCCGAAGAGCTGCGCAAGAACATCGATCCCTACATCGCCGCCGGCCACGCCCAGGTCGACGACGTGATCGATCCCGCCGAGACGCGCGCCGCCATCATCCGGGGCCTGCGCGTGTCACGCACGAAGTCCATGCAGCGCCCCTGGCGCAAGCACGGCGTCCTGCCCGTTTAGCTCCTACGACCGGAGCGCACGCTCCAGCGCGTCGCGCTCGCGCTTGTCGTGCGTGCGCGCCAACAAGGCGCGCAGGGCGTCGGCGGTGACGAGGCCGGCCTCGAACAGGCGCAGCTGCAGGTCGACCTCGGTGTAGCGCGCGGCCACCACGGGAAGGCGCTCGGCCTTCCCGATGGGGTAGTCGGTGCCGTGGACGAGTTCGTGCGGTTCGAGGCCGAAGATCCCGGCCAGCAGCGTGACGGTGCGCTCGCTGGGCACGCTCAACCCGCCCTCCAGGTGCGAAACCGCTGCTCGGGACATACCCAGCCGGTCGCTCAGCTCCTGCTGCGTCCAGCCCAATTCGGACCGCAATTTCGCAATACGGCGAGCGAGGGATTCCTTCACCACTGCGAACTGGCTTAGCAGACAGACCCTCCGATCAGGCGTAGAACGGCATGCCATGGCCAAGAAGCGCGCGCTCATCACCGGAATCACGGGCCAGGACGGCTCCTACCTCGCCGAGTTCCTGCTCGGAAGGGACTACGAGGTCGTCGGCATGGTGCGGCGGAGCAGCACGATCAACTTCGAGCGCATCTTCCACATCCAGAACGACATCGAGCTGGTGCCGGGTGACCTGCTCGACGAGGTCTCGATGATCAACCTGCTGCGCGAGCAGCGGCCGACCGAGGTCTACAACCTGGCCGCGCAGTCGTTCGTGCAGACGTCGTGGAACCAGGCCGTGCTCACCGGCGAGACCACCGCCCTCGGCGTGACGCGCATCCTCGACGCCATCCGCATCGTCGACCCGGAGATCCGCTTCTACCAGGCCAGCTCCAGCGAGATGTTCGGCAAGGTGGTGGAGACGCCGCAGCGCGAGACCACGCCGTTCTACCCGCGCAGCCCGTACGGCGTGGCCAAGGTCTACGGCCACTGGATCACGGTGAACTACCGCGAGTCCTACGGCCTGCACGCCAACAGCGGCATGTTGTTCAACCACGAGAGCGAGCGGCGCGGGCTCGAGTTCGTCACCCGCAAGATCACCCACGGCGTGGCCCGCATCAAGGCCGGGCTCGACCAGAACCTCGCCCTCGGCAACCTCGACTCCAAGCGCGACTGGGGCTTCGCCGGCGACTACGTGCGGGCCATGTGGTTGATGCTGCAGCAGGACACGCCCGACGACTTCGTCGTGGCTACCGGCGAGACGCATTCAGTGCGCGAGTTCTGCGAGCTCGCCTTCGGCCACGTCGGTCTCGACTACCAGGACTACGTGGTGGTCGACGAGCGGTACATGCGCCCGGCCGAGGTCGACCTGTTGGTGGGCGACGCCAGCAAGGCCCACAAGGCCCTGGGTTGGGAGCCCGAGGTCACCTTCAAGGGCTTGGTCGAGCGCATGGTCGACGCCGACGTCGACCTCGTGCAGTGGCAGCAGCTCAGCGGCAAACCCGGCCGCGGCGGCTGACGCTGCCATGCGCCGCCTCGGGCGGCGCAGTCGCTACGGGGCGGGCGGGCCCACTTTCTTATGCGAGTTCCGCTGCATGAGGTAGACGATCCCCGCCGCCGCCAGCGTCGACAGGATGATGCCCCCACGCCGGTGGAACAGCACCCGGCCCACGATGCCGCCCACGATCGACCCACCCAGCCCCACCAGGATCGTCATGCCGATGCTCATGGGGTTCGGTCCGGGAACCGCCAGGCGCCCGAGGGCACCCACCACGAGTCCGGCGATGACAATCCAGATGATGAGGATCATGTCGATAGTCTGCCCTCCATGACGAGGTCGCGATGACTGAGGTGCGGGCCGAGATCACGGCCAACGTGTGGCAGGTGCACGTCGAGGCGGGGCAGGCGGTCGCCGAGGGCGACACGTTGGCCATCCTCGAGTCCATGAAGATGGAGATCCCGGTCGAGGCGCCCGTCGCCGGCACCGTCACCGCCGTGCACGTGAAGCCCGAGGACCAGGTGCAAGAGGGCGATCTCATCGCCACCATCGAGTAAGTCGGGCTCGTGACGATCCAAGCGGAGCGTCTCCAGGACGTGACGCTCCTCACCATCGACCGCCCCGAGCGCCGAAATGCCATCAACACCGAGGCGTGCGTCGCGCTGAAGGAAGCGGTCGAGGCGGCCCACGCCGACGACTCGCGCGCCATCGTGCTGACCGGCGCCGGCGGTCACTTCTGCGCGGGCGCCGACCTCTCGGGTGTCGAAGGCGCCGACTTCCGGGCCTCGTTGCGCGTGCTGCTCGACACGTTGACCACCGTGCCTATGCCGGTGATGGCGGCCATCCAAGGCGCCGCCTTGGGCGCGGGCACGCAGCTGGCGGTGGCGTGCGACCTGCGGGTGGCGAGCGCCGACGCCCGCTTCGGCATTCCCGCCGCCAAGCTCGGCCTCATGGTCGACCACTGGACGGTGCAACGCCTTTCGCGCGTCGCCGGGCACAGCACCGCGCAGGCGATGTTGCTGGCGGCCGAGGAAGTCAACGGCGCCACCGCTGTTCGCCTCGGCCTCGCCCACCGCGAAGGAACGTTGGCCGACGCGCTGGCGTGGGCCGGTCAGGTCGCCGAGCTGGCGCCCCTCACCATCGCCGGCCACAAGCTGGCCCTGCACCGGCTGGAGGGTGCGCCCGACGACCCCGACGTCGACGCCGCACTGCTGAAGGCGTGGTCGAGCGAGGACCTGGTCGAGGGCATGGCTGCCTTCAAGGAGCGACGACTCCCGAGGTTCCAGGGCAAGTAAGCAGTCCGCAGTGGACGTCGCAGACCTCGTCAAGCATTCGCCCTGGGGCTTTGTGATCGCCTTCGGCGGCGGGATGCTGTCGTTCCTCTCGCCGTGCGTGCTGCCACTCGTGCCGGGTTACGTGTCGCTGATGTCGGGCCTGTCGTCGGCACAGGTGACCGAGCAGGACGGCGGCGTGGCCGTCAAGGTGCACGTGCTCAAGTCGACGTTGTTGTTCGTCGCCGGCTTCACCCTCGTGTTCACCGCCTTCTTCGCCGGAGCATTCGGCGTCGTCAACACGTTCTTCCTCGGCCACCAG
>JAFATL010000602.1 GCA_019243975.1 Actinomycetota bacterium
CCGCGCCAGAGGGGAAGACGACGGAATCTCCCGGCGGCGCAGGAGCCTGTGCGGGGTTCCAGTTGGCCGCGGTCGACCAGTTGTTGTCCGAGCCTGCGCCGGTCCAGGTCAGAGTGGTTACGGCGCTGGCAGGGGGCGCGGCGGCGATCGTGAGACCAGCTACCAACGCCACCGCACCGACAACAGTTGCGATCTTCGACCTCATGGCTCCCCTTCCGACGTGAGCGTTCCTACCCAGGCGCCGCGGAATTTGTCCGGAAGTTAGCCTTGCCGCCGTGAAGGTCGAGTGGTTTCACCTGATGCCGTGGCCGCACCTGCCCGAGGGGTTCCGGGAGAACTACCGGTCGGTGTGGGTCGACGTGCCGCCGTCGTTGTACGACCCCGTCCGCGGGCACGCCGTGTACCACGAGTACCTCGACGAGCTCGAGCACGCCGACTCGCTCGGGTTCGACGGCATCTGCGTCAACGAGCATCACCAGAACGCGTACGGCCTGATGCCGTCACCCAACCTCATGGCGGCCACGCTGGCCCGCAACACGCGCAACGCCAAGATCGTGGTGATGGGCAACTCGGTGGCGCTGTACAACCCGCCGGTGCGGGTGGCCGAGGAGTTCGCCATGCTCGACGTGCTGTCGGGCGGACGCCTCGTCGCCGGCTTCCCCGTGGGCACGCCGATGGACACGACCTACTGCTACGGCGAGCCGCCCATCACCCTGCGCGACAAGTACCGCGAGGGCGTCGAGCTGGTGCTGCGGGCGTGGGCGGCCGAGGAGCCATTCGCGTTCAACGGCAAGTACACCCAGCTGCGCTACGTCAACACGTGGCCGCGGCCGATCCAGCAGCCCCGCCCGCCGGTGTGGATCCCCGGCGGCGGCAGTGTCGAGACGTGGCAGTGGTGCATCGAGAACGACTTCCTCTACGCCTACCTCTCCTACTTCGGCTACCAGTCGGGCAAGCGGGTGATGGACGGGTTCTGGGAGACGGCTGAAGGGCTCGGCGCCGACCGCAACCCGTACCGGGCAGGTTTCCTGCAGTTCGTGGCGGTGGCCGACTCAGATGCGCAGGCCGAAGAGATGTACGCCGAGCACGCCATCTACTTCTACAACCGCTGCCTCAACCTGTTCCCCGGCTTCGCCAACCCGCCCGGCTACACCAGCCCCGAGACCATGCGGCGGGGGATCATCGGCCAGGTGCAGGCGGCGGCCGAGGCGCAGGACCCCAACCTGTCGTGGAAGGACATCGTCGACCGCGGCTACGTGATCGCCGGCTCGCCGGCGACGGTGATCGACCGCCTCACCGACGTGGTGACCAGCCTCAACGTCGGCCACCTCATGGTGCTGCTGCAGTTCGGCTCGATGGGCCGTGAGGTGACGATGGAGAACTCGGAACGGTTCGCAGCCGACGTGCTGCCGAAGATGCACGAGCTGTTCCCCGACTGGGAGGACCGCTGGTGGCCGAACGGGTGATCCGGGTGGGCGCGGGCTCGCCGCTGGTGTGGGTGCACGCGGCGGCGGGCGTGGGCGACAACGACCCGACCGTCAACGCGCTGGCGGCGCGCGGCTTCGAGGTCATCGCCCCGGTGTGCCCGGGCTTCGACGAGCTGGCCGACCTCGACGACATCGCCGACGTGCACGACCTGGCCCTCTGGTACGACGACCTGTTCGACTCGCTCGGGTTGAACGGCGTGCCGGTGGTCGGGCACTCGTTCGGCGGCATGGTGGCGGCCGAGCTGGCGTCACACGTGCCGGCGCGCGTCAGCAAGCTGGTCCTTGTCGCGCCGCTCGGGCTGTGGCGCGACGACGAGCAGCCCGCCGACATGTTCCCGGCGTTCCCGATGACGATTCAGGAACTGCTGTGGGCCGATCCCGCCAACGCGCCGATCCCCGCCCCGCCTACCCGCAACCAGTTGGCGGGCGACATCGACGGCGTCGACGACCCCGTGCTGGCCATGTACCTGCAGCTGGTGCAAGGCATGACGGCGGTGACCAAGTTCATCTGGCCGCTGCCCGACAAGGGCCTGCGCAAGCGCCTGCACCGAATCAAGGCGCCGACGCTCATCGTGTGGGGCACCAAGGACCGCATGGTCCCGCCGTCCTACGCCGACGACTTCGCCCGCATGATCCCCGACGCGCGCGTCGAACTGCTCGACGACGCCGGCCACATGGTCGTGCTGGAGAAGCTCGACGAGTTCGCCGACCTGGTAGTCGGCTTCTTGTCCTAGATCCCGATGCGCTGGGCGAGGAGCTCGCGGTGGTACGTGGGGTCGCCCAGCATCAGCTCGGAGGACTTGGCCCGCTTGAAGTAGAGGTGGGCGTCGTGCTCCCAGGTGAAGCCGATGCCGCCGTGGATCTGGATGTTCTCGGCGGCGGCGTGGAAGTACGCATCGGAGCAGTAGGCCTTGGCCAGTGACGCCACCACGGGCAGCTCGTCGCTGTCCTCGGCGGCGGCCCAGCCCGCGTAGTACGCAGCCGACTTGGCCGACTCGACCTCGAGCAGCATGTCGGCGCACTTGTGCTTGATGGCCTGGAACGAGCCGATGGGCCGGCCGAACTGCACGCGCACCTTGGCGTACTCGACGGCCATGTCGAGGCACTTCTGGGCCCCGCCGACCTGCTCGGCGGCCAGCGCCACCGCGGCCAGGTCGAGCGTCTTCGAAAGCGTGTTCCAGCCCTCGCCCTCGGTGCCGATGAGGCGGCCGGCGGCGTTGGAGAACTCGACGCGCGCCTGCTTGCGGGTCTGGTCCATCGTCTGCAGCGGGGTGGCGGTGACGCCCGCACCCTCGGCCTCGACCGCGAACAGGCTCACGCCCGCCGCGGTGCGAGCGGCCACCACGATGAGGTTGGCCACGTGGCCGTCGAGCACGAACATCTTGGTGCCGGTCAGGGTGTAGCCGTCACCCGACTTGGTGGCCTCCATGGTGATGCCGCCCTCGTCCCAGCGACCGCTGTCCTCGGTGAACGCGAGGGTGGCGATGGTGTCGCCGGCGGCGATGCCGGGGAGCAGTTCCTTCTTGGCCTGGTCGTCACCCGAGCTGAGGATGGCGTTGGCGGCCAGCGCCACGGTCGAGAAGTAGGGGGCGCACAGCAGGGCCCGGCCCATCTCCTCGAGCACCACGATGAGCTCGACGTAGGTGTAGCCCGACCCGCCGTACTCCTCGGGGATCGACAGGCCCTGCAGACCGAGCTGCTGGGCCATCTGGCTCCAAACTGCCTGGTCGTAGCCCTCAGTGGTCTCCATGAGACGGCGCACCTCGGCCGACGGGGACTTGTCGTCGAGGAACCGACGGACGGACTTGCGGAGCTCTTCCTGCTCCTCGCTGAATGCGAAGTTCACTTGACGTGTCCCCCTCGGACCTCTGGACGGCTAGAACCTTGAGCGGTCCATTGTTTACTAGACCGGACGGTCAATTTGCACTCCGAACTGCTTCACTACGAGGACAGCCAGGCCGAGATCCACAAACTGGTCGTCGGCCCCATGGACAACAACGTGTTCATCCTGCGGTGCAAGGAGACGGGCGACTCGGTCCTGCTCGACGCAGCCAACGAACACGAGAAACTCCTGCCTCTCTGCCAACAGCTCAACGTCCGCCGGATCCTGGAGACGCACGGGCACTGGGACCACATCCAGGCCGTTCCGGCGGTGCGGGACGCCGGCTACGAGGTCGGCATCACCGCGGACGACGCCGCCATGCTGCCGTCGTACGACTTCGTGCTCGAGGACGAGTCGGTGATCGAAGTGGGCCGGCTGCGGCTGCACACGATCCACAACCCTGGCCACACGCCCGGCTCGATGAGCTTCCGGCTGGAGGGGTCGCCGGTGCTGTTCAGCGGCGACACGCTGTTCCCGGGTGGGCCCGGCAACACGTCGTTCGAGGGGGGTGACTTCCCCACCATCATCCGCTCCATCGAGGACCGGCTCTTCTCCAAGCTGGCGCCGGAGACGATCGTCATGCCGGGCCACGGCGACGACACCACGATCGGCGCCGAGCGGCCCCACCTGCAGGAGTGGATCGACCGTGGGTGGTGACGCCCTCGAGGTCATACGGGCGCGCCGCTCGATCGGTCGGCTGACCGACCCGGCGCCGTCGGAGGAGGAGCTGCGCCAGATCCTCGAGGCGGGCGCGGCTGCACCGGATCACGGCGAGCTGAAGCCGTGGCGGTTCATCGTGCTGCGAGGCGACGCCAAGGACGCGTTCGGCGAGGTGCTGGTGGACGCGTACGTCGCCCGGGTGCAGGCGGTGGGCGGCGAGCCGAAGGACGGGCAGCTGAAGAAGGAGCGCACCAAGCTCGGGCGCGCGCCCGTGGTCGTGGTGGTGTGCGCGGTCAACCAGCACAGCGACGAGATCCCCTGGATCGAGCAGGTGCTGGCGGCCGGAGCGGCGACCCAGAACATGTCGCTGGCCGCCACCGCGCTGGGGTACGCGTCGATGTGGCGCACCGGACCCGCCGCCTACGACCGGCGCATCCTGCAAGCGTTGGGCCTGGGCGACGACGACGCCATCGTCGGGTTCCTCTACCTCGGCACGCCGGTCGAGGGTCGCGAGCTCCCGCCCCACGAGCCGTCGCTCGACGGCGTGGTGTCGGAGTGGCAGCCACCTACGCCGTCCGCATGACAGCGCCGCATCTGACCACGCAGTGACCGACGCGCTCCCCTACGACCAGCGCCCCGTCGACGACCGCCCCATCCACACCGCCGACCTCCCGGCCACGCCGCAGCGCGACCGCAACATCGTCGCCACCGCATGGATCGAAGCGCCGCCCGAAGTCGTGCACCTCGGCCACGACATCGGCCAGGCCCAGGTCGACTACAAGCGCCGCATCGGTCCCTGGCTCCTGTGGCGCGCCGGCCCCGCCACCAAAGCCAACGCCCGCTACATCGCGTTAGCGGCCGACGATCTCTCCGTGCAGTACACCTTCCGCCTCTTCGAAGACGGCACCGGCGAAGGCACCGGCCCCTCCGGCACTACCCACGCCCGCTTCCGCACCTGGAAGGAAGACCTCCGCGACAACCCTCCGCGCTAGTTCTCGAGGGGGAGGCAGACCTGTTCGCGGAGCTTGGCGAGTTCGGCGATCCAGTCGGTGGGGGGAATGAGGGGCAGGACGACGAACTTGCTGGCGCCTTGGTCGATGAACTGCTCGAGGCGGGTGCGGAGGCCGGCGGGGCCGCCCGCGGCGACGATGTCGAGCGGGTCGACCGGGTCCTTGCGGGTGGCGGCCAGCAGCTTGAGCAGCTGTTCGGGTGGGTCCATGCCTTCGGGGAGGTAGGCGACGAGGGCGCCGTAGTGCTCGTCGTCGATGTGGCGGCCGTTGTCGGCGGCGAGCTTGCGGATCTCGTCGGCCTTGGGGGCGAACTCGGCGGCAGTGACGAACGACGGCAGCCACCCGTCACCAAGGCGCGCCACCCGGCGCAGCGCGGCGGGCGAGTGGCCGCCGAACCACACGTCCATGCCCGGCTGCTGCACGGGCTTGGGCCCGACGGTCAGGTCGTGGACGGTGAAGTACTTGCCCTCGTGCGTGACGTTGTCTTCGGACCACAGCCGCTTCATCAGCTCGACGGCTTCGTCGGTGCGGCCCGCCCGCTCGCCCCGCTCGACGCCGAACGCCTCGTGCTCGCGCGCTGCGTCCGAGCCCAGACCGAACGCCGGCACCAGTCGCCCGTTCGACAGCACGTCGATGGTCGCCAGTTCTTTGGCCAGCAGCACCGGGTTGCGGCCCGGCACGACGAGCACGCTGGGGCCGAACTTCAACCGACGCGTGCGGCCGGCGACCGCAGCCATCAACGCCAGCACGTCGGGCAGGCCGCCGGCCACGCGCTCGCTGAACCACATCGAGTCCCAGCCCTGCTCCTCGCACGCGTCGATGATCGACCACAAGGTGTCGCCGTCGACCTGGGCGCCCACACCCACGCCGAGCCCGAAGCCCACCCGCACCTTCACTGGAGATACCCCGGCACGTCGACGCCCGCGATCAACCGGGGGTCGGGCACGAGCCCGTTGCTGGGCGTGAGCGACAACGGCAGTTCGCCCGCCCAGATCGGCAGGTCGTAGTCCTCCTCGTCGTCGGCCGGCGGGCCGGAGCGCACCTTGGCCGACGCCTCCTCGATGGGCAGCGACACCATCAGTGTCTGCTCCAATTCCTTGTCGGTGGGCGGGCGCGCGTCGGCCCACCGGCCTGGCTTGAGCCGCTCCATGGTCGCCTCGAGGGCACGCGTCTTCTCGTCGGGGTCGAGCACGGCCGTGGCCCGGCCGAGGATCACGACCGAGCGGTAGTTCATCGAGTGGTGGAACGCGGAGCGGGCCAGCACCAAGCCGTCGATGATCGTGGCGGTCGCGCACATCTCGATGCCGTCGCTCAGCGCGCCGAGCATGCGGTTCGACTGCGAGCCGTGGAAGTAGAGCGTGGTGCCGATGCGGCCGTGGATGATCGGGATCACGTACGGCTGCTCGTCGTCGACGAAACCGACGTGGCAGATCAGCGCCTCGTCGAGGATGGCGAGGATCGCCTCCTCGTCGTAGACCGCCCGCTTGGCGAGCCGCCGCACGCGCACGCGCGACTTGGGGGTGATGGGCTTGAGCGTCACTGCTTCACCCGGCCCGCGTCGATCGCCGCCTGCTCGGCCGCGGCCAGCTCCTTGTCGATGATCACCAGGCCGCCGTCCCAGAACCCGGGGTCGGACAGATCGCAGTCGACGATCTTGGCCAACCGGTCGGGCGTGTCCGACCCGCCGGCCCGCAGCAGCGCCAGGTACTGGGGCACGAACGCGGCGCCTCGCTCCTCGAATTGCTTGTACACCGAGAGGGCCAGCAGCTGGCCGTACGCGTAGGCGTACACGTAACCGGGTGTGCCGATGAAGTGCGGGATGTAAGACCACCACGAGCGGTACCCCTCGGTGATCTCGACCGACGGGCCCATCATCTCGGTCTGCGTCTGGGCCCACAGCTCGCCGAAGCGGTCGACCGACAGCTCGCCCTCGCTGCGGCGGGCGTTGTGGGCGGCCTCCTCGAACTGGTTCATCGCCGTCTGGCGGAACACGGTCGCGATGGCGCCGTCGACGTGCTCGGCCAGCAGCGACAGCCGCGACTCGGGCGTGTCGGCCTGCTCCAGCAGGCGGCCGAACACCACCGTCTCCCCGAACACCGACGCCGTCTCGGCCAGGGTCAGCGGCGTCGACTGGTGGAAGATGCCCTGCTCCCGCGCCAGCGCCCCGTGCACGCCGTGGCCCAGCTCGTGAGCCAGGGTGAGCACGTCGTTGCGCTTCGACGTCCAGTTGAGGAACACGTACGGGTGGTGCGACGCCACCGTGTACGAGCAGAACGCGCCGGGCCGCTTGCCCGGCCGCAGCGGCGCATCGATCCACGACTCGTCGAAGAACTGCTTGGCCAGGTCGGCCAGCTCGGGCGAGAACGACGCGTAGCTGTCGAGCACGAGCTCGCGCCCCTCGTCCCAGTCGAAGGACTGATCGGTGTCGACCGTGGGCGCACTTCGGTCGTAGTCGGCCAGCCGCTCGAGGCCGAGCAGCCCTGCTTTCAGCGCGTACCAGCGCTGGGGGATGTCGTAGCGGGCCTTCACCGCCTGCACGAGCGCCTGCACCGATTCGTCGCTCGCCTGCTGGGCCAGGTTCCAGCTGGCCAGCCAGTGCGGGTAGCCGCGCAGTCTGTCGTTCACCGCTTTGTCGTGGAGCAGCGTGTTGTACAGGAAGGCGCGCGTGCGCAACCCGGGAGCGAGGGCAGCCGTCACCGCCTCTGCCGCGACGCGGCGCTTCTCGTGATCGGGCTGCAGAAGGCGGCTGAGGCCCGACTCCAACGGCACCGTCTCGCCGTCGAGCTCCACCGTGATGGCCGAGGTGAGCTCGCTGAACAGACGCACCCACGCACCACGGCCGGTCACCGACTTCTCGGTGAGGATCTTCTCCTCGGGCTCGGTCAGCAGGTGATCGCGGTAGCGCCGCACCGAGGCCAGGTGGTGGCGGCAGAACGCCAGGCGATCATCGGCGAGCAGCGCATCGGCTTGGGCGTCGTCGACGGCGGCCCACTCCAGCTCGAAGAACAGCAGCTGCGTCTCGATGCCGGTGGACCGCTCCTGCACCTTCTGCATCAGGGCGCCCCGCTCGGCGTCGCTCGTGTCGGTGGAGAACCGCAGCGAGGCAAACGACGCCGCCCGCCCCAGCGTGTCCTCCATCTCCGCCATGGCCTTCATGAACGCGGTGAGAGCGGTGGCGTCCATCGCCCCGATCGTCCCTCGCGCCTCGGCCAGCTGCGCCGTCAGCGCGTCCGCCTCATCCAGCAGGGCATCGAGGGTGCGCCCAGCGAGGATCGTGTCCAGGTCCCATGCGACGTCCTTGACGTCCACCGTCAGACTCACCTGGCCGGCCTCTTCGAGGCCAGCCGTGAGCCTTGCCCTGTCACATTGATTCGCTCGCTCCGCTCGCTCATGTGACCGAGCCTACGGCCGCGGCATGCCTTACCTCTCCGAGTTCTTCACCACCGCATCTGACGGGTGCGCGGGGACCAGCCCGGCTTGGAGGGTGGCTTGGACGGGGGCTTGGGCGGCGCGGGTGGGGGCGGCGGCACCGAGTACGCCACCATGTCGGCGTAGGCCTGGGCCCCGATGGGCTTCAGGTGCACGCCGTCGCTCTGGAACCAATCGCGGTGGCCGTCGCTGTACGTGTACCAGTCGACGAGCACGACCTGCGGATAACGGGCGGCCCCAGCCCGCAGCACGTCGTTGGTCTGGGCCTCCCACGTGCGCGGCATCCGCACGGTGACGAACAGGACGCGGGGGACCCCGGCGAGCGTCGCCATGAGGTTGTCGATATCGCTCGGCCGCGGCGGCCCGTTGGTGCCGAGGTGCACGATGACCACCTGGCCCAGCCGGCCCTGGTCGCGCAGGCGCCGGGCCGTGGCGATGCCCTCGACGTACTGCCGG
>JAFATL010000706.1 GCA_019243975.1 Actinomycetota bacterium
GACTGATCAGACGTCGATGGTGGTGGCGTCCTCGATGCCGAGCACCTCGAGGGCGCGGCCGAGCCCGACGTAGACAGCGACGCACATCGTGAGGTCGAGGACCTCGGGATCGGTGAACGCGGCGCGGAGACGCTCGAAGAGGGCGTCGTCGATGCTGGCGTGATCGGTGGCGAAGCGCTCGGCGTACTCGATCGCCAGCCGCTGCCGTTCGGTATAACCAACGTACGACGACGCCTCGGCCACGTGCTCGTAGAGGTCCTCGTTGACGCCCGCCTCCAGCACCGACGGCGCCCGGAACGTGCTGCACGCATTGCACGCGTTGAGCTGGGCGATCCGCATGCGGGCCACCTCCCGCTCGCTCGCCGGCAGCACGCTCTTGCCGTAGACCGTGGCCACCATCTTCTCGACCATGCCGCCCATCTCCGGCCGCAGGCTCCACACCATGGCGGCATCGCCCCCCGGCCCCTCTGGAACGTCGATCCGTGCCATGCACGGATGCTAACGAGCGGCCTACGTCAGGGAGTAGGGCGGGTACTGATCGGTGAGCAGGTAGACGTAGGCGTTGAGGCGCATCTGCCAGCGGACGGTGCCGACGACGAGGTCGCGCAGGACCTGGGGCCAGCGGCCCGTGAAGAGGACGGCGAAGGCGGCGATGAGCCACGCCACAAAGGCGCCGATGGCGACGAAGGTGAGCACGATGGCGTTGGGGATCACGAGGAGCCACTTCACGAAGATCAGCCCGCGATTCCACTTCTCGGGCCGGGGCAGCGACAACGACGCCGGGTCGTTGCCGGGATCGACGTCGCTCGACGTGAACTCGAACGGTGGGTACGACTCGCGCAGGAAGCCGGCGTAGGAGTACACCCGCCACTGGTAGCGCAGCACCATGACCTCGAAGGAGTAGATGGTCGGCGGGATCATCCCGGTGAACAAGATGGCGAAGAACGAGATGAACGCGAACAGCGACAACACCACGCTCAACGCGTAGAGCACGACGTAATGCGGGATGGCCAGCAGCCACTGCACGAGCGGGCGCCAGTTGGCCACTTCGGCCCGGGCCTCGATGCCCAGCGTCAACACGGATGCCTCCTAGCCGGCCAGCCTGAGCAGGTGGAAGTCGCGCTTGCCCCGGCGCAACAGCACGTAGCGGCCGTGCAGTGCGTCGTCGACGGTGATGCGGCGGTCGAGGTCCTGCTCCCGCCGGTTGTTGACGTACGCGCCGCCCTGCTCGATGGCAGTGCGGGCCGCCGACTTCGACTTGGCCAGGCCGCTCTCGACCAGCGCGTCGACGAGCGCGATGCCGTCGCGTGACACGTCCGAGGCCGGCGCGTCCGCCATGACGTCGAGCAACGTGGCCTCGTCCAGGCCGGCCACGTCCTCGGTGAAGAGCACCTCGGCCGCGTGCTTGGCCTTGGCCGCCTCGGCCTCGCCGTGGACGAGCGACGTCACCTCCCACGCCAGTGCCTGCTGCGCCTCTCGCCGCTCGGGGTGGTCGGCGGTCGCCTTGTCGAGCTCTTCGACCCGACCCCGCTCGAGGAACGTGAAGAAGCGCAGGTACGACCCCACCGACGCGTCGTCGGCGCGCACCCAGTACTGGAAGAACTGGTACGGGCTGGTGCGCTTCGGGTCGAGCCACACGCGCGTGGCGCCCTCGCTCTTGCCCATCTTGGCCCCGCCCGGCAGCGTGAGCAGCGGCGACGTGAGGCCGAAGGCGTGCTCGCCGCGCAAGCGGCGGATGAGGTCGACGCCCTCGGTGATGTTGCCCCATTGGTCGCTGCCGCCGAGCTGCAGCCGGCATCCGTACGCGTCGAACAGATGCACGAAGTCCCATGCCTGCAGGAGCATGTAGGAGAACTCAGTGAACGAGATGCCCTGTTCACGCGCCTCCAGCCGCGTCTTCACCGACTCCTTGCGCACCATCTCGTTGACGCTGAAGTACTTGCCCACGTCGCGCAGGAACTCGGTGAGCGTCATGCGCTTGAGCCACTCGCCGTTGTCGAGCACGCGGGCGTCGTCGTGCAGGAGCGACTCGATCTGGCGGCGGATGCCGAGCAGGTTGGCCTCGAGCTCCTCCTCCGACAGCAGCTGGCGTTCGCTGTCGCGGCCGGACGGGTCGCCGATGAGCCCGGTGCCGCCGCCGAGCAGCGGGATCACCGAGTGTCCCCCCTCTTGCAGGCGCCGCAGATTGAGAACGGGCAGCAGGCTGCCGGCATGCAACGAGTCGCCGGTCGGGTCGAAACCGATATAGGCGGTGAGCGACTCGGTGGCCAGCACATCGGCCAACTTGGGGTCGGTGAGCTGGTGCACCAGGCCCCGCCACCCGAACTCCTCGAACACACCGCTCATGAGAGGCAACACTGTCACGCAGTGACCATCCGCCAAAACCGAGTTCGGTCTCCTTACGCTTACGCGGCGGTGAAGGGACGCATCTTCCGGCCGCCGCATGCGGTCAATTTGCGGCTGACGCTCGGGCCCTTGCGGCGGGGGCACTGCGACCCGACCATGCGGGTCGGCCCCGATGGCATCTGGCGGGCCACGCGGACGCCCGAAGGTCCCGTCACCACCCATATCGTCTCCGCCGGCGACCAGGTGCTGATGGAAGCGTGGGGCCCGGGCGCCGAGTGGGCCCTCGACGCCGCGCCCGCACTGGTGGGCGCCCTCGACGACGACGGCGGCTTCCAGCCCATGCACCCCGTCGTGGAAGATCTGCACCGCCGGCTGCGGGGGTTGCGCATCTGCCGCTCCCAGGCGGTGATGGAGGCGATCGTCCCGACCATCCTCGAGCAGAAGGTCATCGGCGTGCAGGCGCACAAGTCGTACGCGGCGGTCGTGCGCCGGTTCGGCGAGGAGGCCCCGGGCCCTGGCGGCCTGCTGCTGGCGCCCCTTCCCCAGGTCCTGGCGGCCGTGCCGTACCACTCGTTCCATCGCCTCGGCGTCGAGCGCAAGCGGGCCGACACCATCCGCCTGGCCTGCTCCTACGCCCACCGGTTGGAGGAGACCGTCGGGATGTCGCCGACCGACGCCCGCAAGCGGCTCACTGCGCTGCCTGGCTTGGGCCCGTGGTCGGCGGCCGAAGTGGCGACGGTGGCGCTGGGCGACCCCGACGCGGTCAGCTTGGGCGACTACCACCTCCCCCACCTGGTGACCTACGCCCTCACCGGTGAGCCCCGCGGCGACGACGCCCGCATGCTCGAGCTGCTCGAGCCGTGGCGGGGCCAGCGAGGTCGCGTCGTCAAGCTCTTGGAGGCGGGCGCCGACGCCCCGCCCCGCTACGGGCCCCGCATGCCGTTGCAGCACATCAGCGGCCTGTAACACTGGTTCGCTCCGCAACGTAACCTCCGAGGCATGTACCCCGGAGTCCACGCCCAGAGCACCCCCGACAAGCCCGCCGTGATCATGGCGGGCAGCGGCGAGATCGTCACCTACAAGCAGCTCGATGAGCGGTCGAACCAGCTCGCACAGCTCTTCCGGGACCGGGGGCTGAAGAAGGGCGACGCCATCGCCGTCTACATGGAGAACAACAGCCGCTACCACGAGGTGCTGTGGGCGGCCCAGCGGGCCGGGCTGTATTACACGGCCATCAGCTACCGGTTGACGGCGCCCGAGGTCGAGTACATCGTCGGCGACTGCGGCGCCCGCGTGTTCGTGACGTCGCACGACCAGCGCGAGGCGGCGGCGGAGATGATCGCCGGCGACATGCTGCCCGGCGTGCACACCCGGCTGATGATCAACGGCACCATCGACGGCTTCGAGTCATACGAAGACGTCGTGGGTGCAATGTCGACCGAACCCATCGCCGACGAGACCGAGGGCCGCGACATGCTCTACTCCTCGGGCACCACCGGCCGCCCCAAGGGCGTGCGGGTGCCGATCCCCGACTCGCCCATGGGCACGCCCGACGGCGTGACGGTGCTGAGCCAAGCGCTCTACGGCGTCACACCCGACTCGGTGTACCTGTCGCCGGCGCCGCTGTACCACTCGGCCCCGCTGCGTTTCACGATGGCCGCCCAACGCCTGGGAGCGACCGTCGTGGTGATGGAGCACTTCGACCCGATGGAGTACCTGCGCCTCATCGAGAAGCACAAGATCACCTACAGCCAGGTGGTGCCGACCATGTTCGTGCGCATGCTCAAGCTGCCGAAGGAGGAGCGCGAGAAGCCCGACACGTCGTCGTTGCAGGTCGTCATCCACGCCGCCGCGCCGTGCCCGATTCCGGTCAAGGAGCAGATGATCGAGTGGTGGGGGCCCGTGCTGTTCGAGTACTACGCGGGCACCGAGGGCAACGGGTTCGTGTGCTGCAACTCCGAGGAGTGGCTGGCCCACAAGGGCACGGTCGGCAAGGCGATCCTCGGCACCGTGCACATCGTCGACGAGGACGGCACCGAGCAACCGACAGGTGAGTCCGGCACGATCTACTTCGAGGGCGGCAGCGAGTTCGAGTACCACAACGACCCCGAGAAGACGAAGGGGTCGCGCAACGACAAGGGCTGGAGCACGCTCGGCGACATCGGCTACCTCGACGAGGACGGCTACCTCTACCTCACCGACCGCAAGGCGTTCATGATCATCAGCGGGGGCGTGAACATCTACCCGCAGGAGGCGGAGAACGTCCTCACCATGCATCCCAAGGTGTTCGACGTCGCGGTGTTCGGCGTGCCCAACGACGACTTCGGCGAAGAGGTGAAGGCCGTCGTGCAGCCCGCCGACATGGCCGACGCCGGCCCTGCCCTCGAACGCGAGCTCATCGCCTTCTGCCGCGAGCACCTGGCCGACGTGAAGTGCCCCCGCTCCGTCGACTTCGAAGCCGAGCTCCCCCGCCACCCCACCGGCAAGCTCTACAAGCGCCTCCTCAAGGACCGGTACTGGACCGGCCACGAGACCCGCATCGTCTAACCCAGGCGAACTGACAGTGAAAACGGGACCTATAGGGCCCGTTTTCACTGTCAGTTCGGCGATGGCTAGTTAAGAGACGCCTCCATGCGGGCCAGTTGGTCGTGGTCGGCGTCGGGGACACCGGGGATGGCGCAGCGGAGGCGGAGGACCCACAGCAGTGAGGTGAAGTCGCCGGTCGTCTGGTAGATCTGGCGGAGGTTGGCGAGCATGCGGGCGAGGATGGCGCGGGGGCCGACGGGGGCGAGGTAGGACGGGTGCACGCCGTCGGCTTGGGTGGGGACGCCGCCGGCGAACGGGTCGAGCAATTGCTCGCCGTGCATGGCGAGGAAGTGGCCCGGGGCGCCGATGCCGTGGATGGTGACGCCTGCACGTCGGCCCACCTCCATCATCAGCACGGTCAGCGTGATGGGGATGCCGCGGCGGCGATCGAGGACGGCGTCGAGGTAGGAGTTCTCGGGCGCGTAGTAGTCGTCGGCGTCGCCCGCCAGTCCCAAATCCGTGAACAGCACGCGCCGCACCTCATCGACGGTGGGCGCACGCATGCCGTCCGCCAGCTCGTCGAGACGGCGCAGCTCGCTGCCGACATCGACCTTGTGGTCGTGGGCCGCGATGAGGAACGCGGCCTCGTCGAGCGGGAGCTCGGCCTCAGGCCCGGCGACCAGCGCAGTGAAACGGGCCGTGTCCTCCATCGCCGCAAGGTTAGGGTCGTCGTCGATGGACCTCGCGCCGTTCGCCACCACGCTGGCCCCGAACGGGGCGGTGTGTGCCGTTGACCGGCTCGCGTCGGAGGCAGGCGTCGCCTTGCTACGAGCGGGTGGATCGGCGGCCGACGCCGCCATCGCAGCCAGCGCGGTGCTGGCGGTGACGACGCAACACATGTGCGGCATGGGGGGCGACTTGTTCGCGCTCGTGCACGACGGCGCAGGCGCGCCTACCGCGCTCAACGCGTCGGGTCGCGCCGGCGCGGGCGCCGACCCCGAGCGTCTCCGCGCCGACGGGCACCGTGTCATGCCTCGCCGGGGCGACATCCGCGCCGTACCCGTGCCGGGCTGCGTCGACGGCTGGCTGACGCTGCACGCTCGCTACGGCCGGCTGCCGCTCAGCGACGTACTCGATCCGGCGCGGGCCTATGCGGCGGACGGCTTCCCGGCGTCGCAGACACTGGCGTGGTCGTGCCTGTTGCTCGAGGGCCTGGCCGACGCCGCTGACTACACAGCGAACGGACCCGTGAGCGTCGGCACCATGATCAAGCGGCCCGGCGTGGCCCGCACGCTGGAGGCAATCGCCAACGGCGGACGGGCGGCCTTCTACGAAGGCGAATTCGGCGAAGGCCTGCTCGCACTGGGCAACGGCGAATACTCGCGCGACGACCTCACGCGCCCAGTGGCCGACTGGGTCGAGCCGCTGCAGATCGAGGCATGGGGCCATCGGGTGTGGACGATCCCGCCCAACTCGCAGGGCTACCTCACGCTGGCGGGCGCGTGGATCGCGGCCGGGCTGCCACTGCCTGCGGACACCGAGGATCCGCAGTGGGCGCACCTCACCGTCGAGGCGGCCCGGCAAGCCGGCTTCGACCGCAACGCGGTCCTGCACGAGGGCGCCGACGGCGCCGCCCTCCTCGACCCGCGCCGCCTCGCGCCCCGGCGCGACGCCATCGATCCGGAACGCGCCGCGACGCTCGCGGCCAACGTCGACGGGGGCGGCACGATCTACCTGTGCGCGGTCGACGCCGACCGCATGGGCGTGTCGCTCATCCAGTCGAATGCGGCGGGCTGGGGATCGCTGATGATCGTGCCGGGCGTGCGCATCTTCCTGCAGAACCGGGGCCTCGGCTTCTCGCTCGAGCCCGGGCACCCCGCCGAGTACGGACCGGGCAAGCGCCCGCCCCACACGCTGTCGCCTGCCGTCGTCACCCGCACCCGCGACGACGCACTCGAGATGACGATCGGCACCATGGGCGGCGACAGTCAGCCGCAGATCCTGCTGCAGCTCCTTGCCCGCCTCCTGCACAACGAACAGACCCCCGCCGATGCGATCGGGGCGGGCCGATGGGTGCTGACCGGGCCAGAGGGCGGCGCCGGCTTCGACACGTGGGACGCCAACGGACACGTGCGCGTCGCCCTCGAAGGCAACGCCCCGGCGTCGTGGGACGACGGCCTGCGCGCCCGCGGTCACGACACCGTGCGCACCGACGCCTTCAACCACGGCTTCGGTCACGCCCACGTGATCGTCAACCGCGACGACCATCTCGCCGCCGCCAGCGACCCACGCGCCCTCGCGGGCGGCGCCGCCGGCTACTAACTACGCGGCGTGGGAGGCGGCCCAGGCCAACAGGTCGTCGGCGCTGCGGGTGTTGACGATGCGGTCGAGGTCGACACCGACTTCCGCAACCCGCTCGCAGCCGTAGGGCAACCACTCCAGCTGGCCCGGCGCGTGCGCGTCGGTGTCGATGGAGATCTTGCACCCCATGTCGACGGCGAGCCGTAGCAGCCGTCGGGGCGGGTCGAGTCGCTCCGGCCGCGAATTCACCTCGACCGCCTTGTCGAACTTCTCGGCGCACGCGAAGACCAACTCGGCGTCGAACGTCGACTCCGGCCGGCCCCTGCCCACCACCAACCGCCCGGTGCAGTGGCCGAGGATGTCGACGTGCGGGCTCGCCAGCGCCGCCACCATGCGCTTGGTCATGCCTTCGGAGTCCATACGCAACTTCGAGTGCACTGACGCCACCACGACGTCGAGCTGCGCCAGCAGCTCCTCCTCCTGGTCGAGGGCGCCGTCGTCGAGGATGTCGACCTCGATGCCGGTGAGGATGCGGAACGGTGCCAGTTCCTCATTGAGCTGCTCGACGATGCCCAGCTGCAGTCGCAGCCGTTCCGGCGACAGCCCTTTCGCCACCGTGAGGCGCGGCGAGTGGTCGGTCAGCACCATGTACTCGTGGCCGAGGGCAATGGCGGCTTCGGCCATCGTCTTGATCGGGCTGCCGCCGTCGGACCAGTCGGAGTGCGTGTGGCAGTCGCCCTTCAACGCGGCGCGCACCGCCGCGCCCGGCCCGTTCTCGGCCTCCTCCAGTGATCCCTCGAGTTGGATCAGATACGACGGCGTCTTGCCCGCCAACACCTCCAGGACGATCTGCTCGGTCTTGTCGCCGACACCCGCCAGGTCCTTCAACCGCCCGGCGGCGGCCAGCTCCTTGACGCGTTCCTCGCCTGCCTGGCGGATGGCGTCGGCCGCGCCCCGGTAGGCGCGCACGCGGTAGGTCGACTCGCGCCCCCGTTCGAGCAGATAAGCGATCCGCTCCAGGACGGCGACCGGATCGTCGCTCAGCCGTTCCCCCGCTTGTGCTTGCCGCGACCCTTGCCCGGCACCGGCGCCGGCACCGAGATCTGCACCTGCAGCTGCGCCGTGGTGGGCGGCGCCGTCACCACCGGCGCCGTCGTGTTCGACGACTGCGGCGCGGTGTTGGACGTGGAGGGCGAGTTCACGGCGCTCCGATCATGGCCGAAGGCGAGCGCCGCCACCAGCACCACCAAGACGAAAGCTCCCACCGCCGCCGCGACCAGCGCCATGCGCCGACGCTGCACCCAGAGCGGAACCGCCGCCAGCGCGGGCGCCTTCGACGGTGCCACGCCGACGAGGACGCTCGTCTGATCGGCCGGGGGCACCTCGGCGATGGTTGCCAGCTCCGCCTCTGGCCCCGGCGTCGGCGCCACCGCCCGCACGGCGCGCGCCATGTCTTCGGCGTTGGCGAAGCGGGCCGAGGGGTCGCGCTGCATGGCCGTCTCGACCATCACCGCCAAGCCGGGGTCGACGTCGGGCCGGCGGTGGACGAGCGGCTCTGGGTCGTCGTGCACCACGGCCATGGCCACGGCCATCGGCGTGTCGGCGGTGAACGGCTTCTCCCCCGCCAGCGCCTCGTAGAGGACGACCCCCAACGAGTACAGGTCGGACTGCGCGGTCGCGGGCTTTCCCTCGATGCGCTCCGGAGCGAGGTAGGCGGGCGTGCCCAGCATGAGGTGCCCCGTGGTCGTGTCGGTGATCGTCCCGCCGACCGGTTCGAGGCTCTTGGCGATGCCGAAGTCGGCCACCTTGGCCCGGCCGTCGTCGGTGAGGAGGATGTTGCCCGGCTTCACGTCGCGGTGGATGACGCCCGCGGCGTGCGCCGCGCCCAGCGCACCGAGCACGTCGAGGGCGACATGCCGAAGCCAGGCCTGGTCGACAGGCCCGGCCGCCATGGCGGTGGCGAGCGTCCGCCCGGGCAGGCACTCCATGACGATGAACGGCACGCCCTCGTCCTCGCCCGTGTCGAAGACCGTGACCACGTTGGGGTGCGACAGGCGGGCCGCCGAAAGGGCCTCCGCCTCGAACCGGCTGCGGATCTCGGGCTGGCGGGCCATTTCGGGCCGCAACACCTTGACCGCCACCTCGCGGCCCAGCCGCAGGTCACGGGCGCAGTAGACGTCGCCCATCCCACCGCGGCCGATCAGATCGCCCAGGTGGTACCGGTCGGCCAGCACCGTGAACGCGGCCGTCGAAGGGGTCACGGCGGGCGTTCTACCCAACCCCCCGGGGCGGGCATGCTTCGGGCGTGGACCCGGTGTGGGACGAGGGCGAATGGGCGGACCTGCCAGCCCTGACGGGCGCCGCCGAGGCAGACATTTGTGTCGTTGGCCTGGGCGGATCCGGCCTGGCCGCCGTGGACGAGGCGCTCCAGGCCGGCGCATCGGTGATCGGCCTGGATGCCGGTTCCGTCGCCGGCGGGGCGGCCGGTGCCAACGGCGGGTTCCTCCTCGCCGGCGCGGCCGACGCCTACCACCGGACGGTCGCCCGCCTGGGGCGGCGGGCGGCCCGCGACCTCTACCAGCGCACCCTCGACGAGCTCGAGCGCATGACGACGGCCACGCCGGACCTGATACGGCGGGTGGGCAGCCTGCGCCTGGCCGCGTCACCCGAGGAGGAGACCGACTGCGCCGAGCAGCGGCGCGCCTTGGAGGCCGATCAGTTCGCCGTCGAGCGTTACGAAGGGCCGGAGGGCATCGGGCTGCTCCTTCCCGACGACGGCGCCACCAACCCGCTGGCCCGGGCCCGCCGGCTGGCGCAGCGCGCCCTGAGCGGCGGGGCGCGGCTCTTCGAACGATCACCGGCGACGGCGGTCGCCGGCGACCACGTCACGACGCCGGACGGCACCGTGCGCTGCGGTGCTGTCGTCGTCGCCGTCGACGGACGTCTCGAGCTGTTGTTGCCCGAGCTGGCGCCGCGCGTGCGCACGGCCCGCCTGCAGATGCTCGCCACCGCCCCGACCGATGAGGTGACGATCCCCCGCCCGGTGTACGCGCGCTGGGGCTACGACTACTGGCAGCAGCTGCCCGACGGGCGCATCGCCCTGGGCGGATGCCGAGACCGGTTCGTGGACGACGAGTGGACGACCGACGCGCGTCCGACCGACGAGGTGCAGGCGGCCCTCGACGCGCTGCTGCGCGAGCACCTGCACGTCACCGCACCGGTGACGCACCGGTGGGCCGCGTCAGCGGGCTTCGCCCGCGACCTCGACCCGGTGCTCGAGGAGGTGCGGCCGCGCGTGTTCGCGTGCGGCGGTTACAGCGGCACCGGCAACGTGCTGGGCGCCGTGTACGGGCGCGACGCCGTGCGCCGCGCCCTCGGCCTTCACGGCGCCGCTAGTTGACCATCCGCTCCTTGCCCTGCCAGTAGGGGGCGCGCAGCTCGCGCTTGAGGAGCTTGCCGCTCGGGTTGCGCGGCAGTTCGTCGGCGAAGTCGACCGACGTCGGGCACTTGTAGTGCGCCAGGTGCTCGCGCGAGAACGCGATCAGCTCCTCTGGTGTCGGGTCGGCGCCCTCGGCCCTCACGACGATGGCCTTCACCGTCTCGCCCCACTTGTCGCTGGGCACGCCGATGACGGCGACGTCGGCGACGGCCGGGTGGTTCATGAGCGCGTTCTCGATCTCGGCCGGGTAGATGTTCTCGCCGCCCGACACGATCATGTCCTTCACCCGATCGTGCAGATAGACGTAGCCGTCCTTGAAGTAGCCGGCGTCGCCCGTCTTCAGCCACCCGTCAGGGGTGATCGTCTTGGCCGTCTCGTCGGGCTGGCGCCAGTACCCCTTCATGTTCTGCGACGTGCGCGACCACAACTCTCCCACCTCGCCCTCGGGCCGGTCCTCCCCCGTCGCTTCGTCGACCACGCGCATCTCGACCCACGGGAACGGCTTGCCGCACGAGCGCAGCAACTCGGGTCGGTTGACGGGGTCGTGGTCGGACGGGTCGAGCTGGGTGATGGCACCGGTCGTCTCGGTGAGGCCGTACAGCTGCACGAAGTCACAGCCGAACGTGGCGAGGCAGTCCTTGAGCACCTGATCGGTGATCGGCGCGGCGCCGTAGGCGATGAGGCGCAGCGAGGAGAAGTCGGCGTCCTGCACGCCCGGCATCATCAGCAGGAACTGCAGCACCGCCGGCACGAGGAACGCGTGGGTGACCGAGTGCTGCGGGAGCACTTGCAGGATCTGGGCCGGGTCGACCTCGCGCAGCAGGATGGCGTGACCGCCGCGCAGCATGCCGGCCACCGCCCACCCCGACCCACCGATGTGGAACAGCGGCATGGCGACCAGGTTGACGTCGTCGGGCCCGACCCCCCACATCTCGGCCACGTTCGGCAGCATGGCGAACAGGTTGTCGTTGGTGAGCATCACGCCCTTGGGCAAGCCCGTGGTGCCCGACGTGTAGAGCTGGAAGCACACGTCGTCACCGGCCGACGCCACGGCCGGATCGTCGGCCGCCTGCTCACCCACCCACGCCTCGTACGTCGGTCGCGACGCGTCGTCGCCCAGCACGATGGTGTGCTTGACCGTCGTCAGGTCGCCTTCGATCTTCTCCAGGTGGGGCAGGAACTCGGGCCCGACGAACAGCACCTTGGCCTCGGCGTGGTTGATGATGTAGGCCATCTCGCCTGGCGCCAGCCGCCAGTTCACCGCCACGGTGACGGCGTTGATCTTGCCGGCGCCGAAGAACACCTCGAAGTACTCGGGCCCGTTCTTGTCGATGAACGCAATGCGGTCCTGGGAACCGACGCCCAGGGCCGCCAGGCCGTTGGCCACCTGGCTGGTGCGGCGGTCGAGGTCGCCCCACGTCAGCGTGGCCCCCTCGAACGTGATGGCAGGGGCGTCGCCGCGTGCGGCGCCGTGGGCGCGGACGATGTCCGCCGTCGTGCGGGGGTCTTGCCTTGCGTTGGCCGGCGGAGCCGGCGGGGTGGCATTGGCCATGCGCAAATGTAGGCTCCGCGCCGAGTGGACGTCCTGGTCGTCGTCGGGAACGCGCCGCCGCCGGAGCGGCTGGCGGCCCGGGCTGCACACGTGCTGCGCGTCGATGCGCCCGACCTGACCCCGCAGACCATCTCTGCCCTGCGCAACCGCATCCCCCGCGACATCGGCGTGGTGGGCGACGGCGGGCAAGC
>JAFATL010000186.1 GCA_019243975.1 Actinomycetota bacterium
CAGCTGCGGGTACTCGTTGGCGAGCGTGTTGAAGCAGTGCGGGCACTGCGTGATGATCCGCTTCACGCCCATGCCGTTGAGCGCCTCGACGTTCTGCATGGCGAGCATCTGGAACAGGTACTCGTTGCCCGAACGGCGAGCAGGATCACCGGTGCACTTCTCGGACGGGCCGAGGATGGCGAAGTCGATGCCGGCCCGGTGCAGCAGCTTGGCGGTGGCGACGGTGACCTTCTTGTTCTTGTCGTCGAACGAGCCCGCGCAGCCGACCCAATAGAGGTACTCGTGGTCGAACGGACCCGAGCCGTCGACGATCGGCACGCCCTCGGGCACGCCGCTCGCCCAGTCGGCCCGCTCGCCCTGGTTCATGCCCCACGGGTTCTCCTGATTCTCCATCGAGCGGTAGGCGTTGCCCAGCTCGGTGGGGAAGTTGGACTCCATGAGCGACAGGTAGCGCCGCATGTCGAGGATCTTGTCGAGGATCTCGATGTTGACCGGGCAGATCTCGTCGCACGCCTTGCACGACGTGCACGCCCAGATCTCCTCCGGGCTGATGCGCTCGAACACCGAGTCGGCCGACACCGTGAGGTCGGCGTCCTGGCCCACGACGGGTGACACGGGGCCGTCGGGCGCGGTCGCCGCCATCACGTGGCCCACCTTCAGCACGATCTCGCGCGGGTCGAGCGGCTTCCCGGTGGCGTGGGCCGGGCACACCGACGTGCAGCGCCCGCACACCGTGCACGCGTCGGTGTCGAGGAGCTGCTTCCACGTGAAGTCCTCGATGGCGTTGGCACCGAACGTCTCGAGCTCGGTCTCCATGAGGTTGGGCATGGGCTTCATGGCGCCCTTGGGCCGCTGCCGATCCTTCAAGTACATGTTCATCGGCGACGTGAACATGTGCCGCAACTTGGTGGTGGGCAGCACGATCAGGAACGCAGCGAAGCTGGCGAAGTGCACGATCCAGGCCGTGCGATGCCAGGTTCCGATGCTCTTGGTGTGCTCGAAGATCACCGACAGCGGGTAGCCGACGAACGACCAGCGCTCGAAGTCGGGCCGGTGCACCATGGCGATGCGCAGCGCCTCGAGCAGGAAGCCGCTCACGGCGATGAAGAGGAAGAGGAAGAGGATCAGCGCATCCTCGGGACGCGTCTTGATGCGGATGCGGTACGGGCGCTGGATGTACCGGCGCAGGATCGCCCACACGATCCCGATGAGGAACAGCGCACCGGCCGCGTCGGCGACGGCCGAGAACGCCTGGTACGTCTGGCCGTGCAGGAACTTGATCTGGGGCGGCACCAACTCGGCGGTCTGGTCGACCAGGGTGACGGCGAAGAGGATGACGAACGGGAAGTAGATGAGCGAGTGCATGGTGCCGGCGGCGCCGTCGCGCAGCAGCGTCTGCATCCACACACCGGCGCGGTAGTCCTTGATGCGGCGCTCGGCGTTCTTGAGCGTGGTCGAGCGGTCGTCGGGCGCGCCGCGCTGCCAGTTGGCCGTGCGCTTGGCGAACGCCACGGAGCCGGCGATGAACAGCGTGATGACGACGACGTAGAACGCGAGCTTGAGCGGTCCGGGCACGTTGCCGAACGGCTCGCGCGTCACGCTGGCGTGATCGTGCGCGGCCCAGAAGGTGCTGAGGATGTAGGAGACGACACCGATCAGCGACAGGGCCGCGCCGACGGCGTAGACGACGACGACAGGCCGGATTCGAGGAGAGCGCGAGGCCATCAGCAGTAAGTTACTACGCGGTAACTAGTGAACCGCTTTGGTGTCTGCCTCGCGCAGACGCTCTGCCATGGTGGCCAGCAACTTGTGCGCGATGCCGGGCACCTCGTCGAGGACGCCGCTGAACTCGCGCTGGCCGAGGACGAGCAACGTCATGGGCGTTTCCGCGGTGACGGTGGCCGAGCGCGGGCCGCGATCGAGCAGCGCCATCTCGCCGAAGTACTGGCCGGGGCCGACCGTCGCCACCTTCTTCTTCTTGCGCGACACCGCGGCCGTGCCTTCGAGGACGAGGTAGAACTCGTGGCCCGGCTGGCCTTCCTCGGTGAGGATCTTCCCCGCCGGCACCCGCACCTCGTCCGATGCCCGACCGATGGTGGTGAGCTCCTTGTTGGAGCAGGCGCGGAAGAGCCGCACCTGGGCCAAGTGATCGAGTTTCGTGTCCTTGCGCGCCATAGGGCGGAAACATAGCCCCCGCGGTTCGCGCCAGGTCGGGAATGTCCCGGTCTGGATCAGCCCGCTTGGCGGGCGACGGCCTCGGCCCGCGCCTTGACGTCGTCGGGGTTGCCGAGCCAGCGGTCGTCGACGGGCTGCAGGGCGTCGTCGAGCTCGAACACCCACGGCACGCCGGTGGGGATCTCGAGCTCCACGATCTTGTCGTCGGGGATCTGCTTGAGGTGCTTGACCAACGCCCGGAGGCTGTTGCCGTGCGCCGCGATCAGCAGGCGCCGACCCGCCCGCAGGTCGGGGACGATGTCGTCGTACCAATACGGGAGCATGCGGGCCACCACGTCCTTGAGGCACTCCGACGCCGGCAGCAGCTCGGGGGCCAGGTCGCGGTAGCGGGCGTCGTGGCGGGGGTGCCGGGGATCGTCGGGTGACAGCGGCGGGGGCGGGGTGTCGTAGCTGCGCCGCCACGCCTTGAGCTGGTCCATGCCGAACTTCTCGGCCGTCTCCTTCTTGTTGAGGCCCTGCAGGTCGCCGTAGTGGCGCTCGTTCAGCCGCCAGTGCCGCCGCACCGGGATCCACAGCAGGTCCATCTCGGTCAGGGCCAGGTCAGCGGTGCGGATGGCCCGCTTCTGCAGCGACGTGTGGACGACGTCGACGACCAGGCCCTCGCCGGCCATGAGCCGGCCCGCCTCCCTGGCCTCCTGCTCGCCTTGGTCGGTGAGGTCGACGTCCTCCCAGCCGGTGAACAGATTGTCCCGGTTCCAGGTACTTTGTCCGTGTCGCAGGAGCACGAGCACGCTCATGGCCGTGACCTTAGACCGCGCCGTCGCTTCGGGCTTGATATTGAGGCACTCAACTTTGCTATACTGACCACCGTCATATAGCTCTCAGCTCTGTTCGGAGGCATCCCATGCCCAAGGCCGTCGGTATCGACCTCGGCACTACCAACTCAGTCGTCAGTGTCCTCGAGGCCGGCGAACCCACCGTCATCCCCAACGCCGAAGGCGCCCGCACCACTCCCTCCGTCGTCGGCTTCTCCAAGTCGGGCGAGGTCCTGGTCGGCGAGGTCGCCAAGCGCCAGGCCATCACCAACCCCGACCGCACCATCCGCTCGGTGAAGCGGCACATGGGCGACACGTCGTGGAACATCGACATCGACGGCAAGAAGTACACCGCCCAGGAGATCAGCGCCCGCATCCTGCAGAAGCTCAAGCGGGATGCCGAGTCGTACCTGGGCGACACCGTCACCCAGGCCGTCATCACCGTCCCCGCCTACTTCGACGACGCCCAGCGCACCGCCACCAAGGAGGCGGGCCAGATCGCGGGCCTCGAAGTGCTGCGCATCATCAACGAGCCCACCGCCGCCGCGCTGGCCTACGGGCTCGACAAGGAGGGCGCCGAGCAGACGATCCTCGTGTTCGACCTGGGCGGCGGCACGTTCGACGTGTCGGTGCTCGAGATCGGCGAGGGCGTGTTCGAGGTGAAGTCCACCCACGGCAACACCCACCTCGGCGGCGACGACTGGGACCAGCGCGTCATCGACTGGCTGGTCACCGAGTTCAAGAACAAGGAGGGCGTCGACCTCTCCAAGGACAACATGGCCCTCCAGCGCCTCAAGGAGGCGGCCGAGAAGGCCAAGATCGAGCTGTCGGCCGTGCAGGAGACCACCATCAACCTGCCGTTCATCTCGGCCGGGCCCGAAGGGCCGCTGCACCTCGACGAGCAGCTGACCCGGGCCAAGTTCCAGGAGCTGACCGCCGACCTGGTGGACCGGTGCCGGGTGCCGTTCGAGCAGGCCATCAAGGACGCGGGGATGACCAAGGCCGACCTCGACCACGTGATCCTGGTCGGCGGCTCCACCCGCATGCCCGCGGTGCAGGACCTGGTGCTCAACATCACCGGTAAGGAAGCCCACAAGGGCGTCAACCCC
>JAFATL010000258.1 GCA_019243975.1 Actinomycetota bacterium
CCGCATTGCGCTGAGCGTCGGTCGGTCGGTCCGGGTGTCCGACCTGGTCGTGACCCTCACCGAGTTCTCCAAGGCCGAGCTGTGCGCCACCTACCCGCGACTGGCTCCCGAGCGCGTCGTCGTGACGTACGCAGCGGCCGCCGACGACTTCAGCCGGCCCCGATCGCAGGAGCAGTTGGACGATGTCGTGCGTCGGTTCGACCTCCCCGATCGATTCGTCTTGGCGGTCGGAAACCTTCAACCGCGCAAGAACCTGGTGCGGCTGCTCGAGGCCACGCAGCAGGTGGGGGTACCTCTCGTCGCTACCGGTCAGGCGGGCTGGCTCAGCGATCAAGGGCTGCTGACGCGTCTACAAGCCGATGCGCAGTGGTTGGGGAGGGTGTCCACCGACGACCTGGCGTGCCTCTACCGACTGTGCACGGTCTTCGCCTACCCCAGTCTCTACGAGGGCTTCGGCCTGCCCGTGGTGGAAGCGATGGCATCAGGCGCGGTGGTCGTCACCTCGAGGACGACCGCGCTCGGCGAGGTCGCCGGTGACGGTGCGATCCTCGTCGACCCGACCTCCGCCGACGACATCGCCGTCGGTTTGCAGCGCGCACTGGCCGACGGGTCCGACGCGTGGCGGGCAGCTGCCCGCGCACGCGCCGCCCGCTACCGATGGGTGGACAGCGCCCGCCTGCTCTACGACGCGATCAGCACGATCGCCTGACCGCGCTCAGGCGTGGCGCCAGGACACCGAGAAGCTGCCACCCGACAGAACGCTCGGGACCGCCTTCACGACGCCGCCCAGGCTGGCCATCGTGACGGGCTGCAGACCCCGCGTGGACGACAGCGGCGCTCCGTTGACGGTGACGTTGCTGAACCCGGTGCTGCCGAAATCGGCGAGGGGCACGATCTGCCCGTGCAGCGACGGCGCTTCGACGATGGCCTCCGCTGACGCGAGGCGGCCGCGCACCTGGATGTTGTTGGTGGAGGTCCAGCCGCGCGAGTTGTTGGTCAGGACCAGGCTGAACGTGTTGGGTCCGGTGTTCGTCACCGTCGCCGACATGTTGTCACCGGGCCCGACCGGGTTGGGCAGGATGATCGACGACGCCGGGAAGGCCTCGTACCACGCCGCGTAGGACGCACTTCCTTGGTCGCAGGCGCTGAACGTGCCTGTCTGCTCGACGGTCTTGCTGCCCGCGCCGTCGATGCCGACCCACAGCGCGACGACGCCGTTGGGCGTCGAGCTGCAGTTGACCGCGGGAACCGTCCACGAGCCCGAGACCGTCGTGAACCTGCCGCCGCTGGCCACGTAGCCGGACCAGTTCTGACTGATCGTCTTGCGCGTGCGCGCCGCCTTGAGGTCGCCCGGCTGCGAGCTCGTGTGGGGGGTCTCGTGCCGGTGGTTGCGGTGATGGCGGTGCTGCAACGCGCCCGCTGGGACCACCCCGCTGACGGCGACGAGCACCGCCGCGCCGAGCGCGACAGCGCCAGTCATCGTCAGTCGGTGGCGAAGCCGCCGCTCGTCCATCTGTCCCGTCCTCCCTTGGCCACCGAGATGTGGCCGGAGAGTGTACCGATCGTCAGCGAGGTTCCACCGCGACCCCGGCGCCGTCGAAGGCCGCCGCCCGCACGCCCCGGCGGGCCAACTCCCGGAGGAAGGGCACGGGGTCGTCCAACAACACCGCCAGCCCGGCTGCGCCCGGACGGGTGAACTGCCCTTCGGCTGCCCAGGTCGCCGTCAGCGCCGCCACGGCGCCGGCCCCGACCGCGGGCCGGTCGATGGCGCCGAGCACCCGCGTGTCCGTGGAGGTACCGCGCCGGCCTCGGACCTCCACCCGCACCGCCCCGATGCCGCCCTCGAGGTGCGGTCGACGCAGCATCGGGAGCCACGAGGTCAGGCGGTCGCGGCGAGTCGCCGCCATGCGCGCAGTGACGCGGCTGGCGGTGGTGAACGCCGGCACCAGCAGGAGGGCGTGGGGCAGGCCCGCCCGGTAGCAGTCGCGCCCAGCGACTGGGTCCGGGAACCAGCACAGCTCTCGTCCCGAGCCGCCCGGGCGCACGCGCCAGGCACCGTCTCGCCAGTCGACGGCGTCCGTGGCGAGCGTTCG
>JAFATL010000414.1 GCA_019243975.1 Actinomycetota bacterium
TTCGAGGAGTTCGAGTCCGCCGACGTGTTCTGCGACGTGTTCCCGGATGCCTTGTTGCTGCCCGTGGTGGCAGCGGCAGTTCCCGAGTTGGTCACGTGCGGACGCTGGTCGACGATGCTGAACCCACCCGGACTGTTCGTCTGGTCCGCGTGTGCCGCAGTGGCCGTTATGAGAAGGCATCCGCCCCCCGCGATCAGACCGACCGCCAGCCGCCGCAACACGCGCGTGGTTGCATCAGAAAGTTCCATGTTTGTTTCACCTCCTTTCCTTGGTCTCGCTCCGACCGTAGGAAAGGCGGATTCGCGCCCTGGGTCCGACGTGTGAAGCGCGCGTGAAGCGCGCCTGACCGATATCTGACGGTGCTAGCCGGTCCGGCGGCGGACGGAACGAATGGCGATCCCGAGCGCGAGGGCGGCCAGTCCGACGAACCACCACTCGCGCCGGGCGCCGGTGGCCGGCAGGGCCGACCCCGCCGGTGCCGCGGCCGGCGCCGTTGCCGGTCGCGTCACGGACAGGCCCTCGACCTGGGCCGAGCCGAAGGCGGCCTCGGTGTCGATGCTCGTCACCGATGCCGGGCCCGCCCCCTTGAAGACGACCCTGTTGGGATCCCAGGGCGACAGGCCCTGGCCCCGCTCGAGCAGGTCGACCTTCTCGCCTGTCACCCGGATGTAGGCGTACGCCGTGTTGTCGTTCTCGTTCGACTCGAGCACGTGGTTGCTCTTGTCGACCGTCGAGCGCACGACGTAGAGACCGTCGCCGCCGTCGAACTCCACGAACTGGCCCGGCCGCTGCCAGCGGTACACGTCGCCCCAGCCCGGTGTGAGGCCGAGTACGCCCTTGCTCGGTGAGAAGCAGTTGCCTGTCGCAGAATCACCCTCGCCGAACGTGCCCTGCGGGTTCTGCGTGAACGTGCGCCAGCTGCCAAACAGCTGATCGGCCGGGCAGAACCCCGACTTGGTGCCGCTGCCCAACGGCTTCAGCCCGCCGGAGGCAGGATCGGTCACGCCCAGCAGGTCGTAGGTGAGGATCTGGTCGGTGTGGAAGTGGCCGTGGGTGATGTGGAACGAGTACGTGCCCGCAGGCCGCATCTCGATGGTGTGGTCGGCGTAGTGGACGGCCTGGTACATCGGGCCCTGCACGATGTTCTGCATGCTGTCGGTGAGGTGCGCCTTCCCGGCCGCCATGTCGCCGAGCAGGTCGAAGTGCATGTCGAACGCGCCAGTCCCCACGTTGATCGGGCCGCTGGTGAGCCGGAGGCACCGATGGGCGCCCTGCCCGCCGAGGGCGACGGGCGCCATCTCGTCCGGCGCGCACGACAGCGGGTGTACTCCCGCCACGTCGAGCGGCGGGTTGGCGGTGTCGGGCGGGTAGACGCCGTTGAGGGGGTTGGCCGGCGCGACGAAGCCGAACTCCATCGGCGGCACCGCCTTCAGGTTCGGCAACAGCGGCGTGTGCCCGAGCGCCTGCGCGGGCTGCGCCCCCTCCAATCTCGCCCGCATGCGAAACCACGCGTCCGACACGCCTTGCGGCACGACCCGCACGGTCCACGTGCCCGCCGCCGGCTTGTCGACGAACGCCTCGGCGTCGAACTGGTTGTTGGTCGCGGCCGACGCCACGACCTTGCCCGACGAGTCGAGCAGCTCGACGGCGAACGTGTCGGTGCGGCGAGGGGTGTCGAGGGCCACGCGCAGGCGCGTCGCCCCGGGCGCGACGTGCAGGCCCCACATCGGGCAGTCCGTCCCACACTGGCTGCTGTCCTGCACGTTGCCGGAGTCGACGTGGATTCCCTTCCAGAACATCGACTGCCCGACCGCCAGCGGTGCAATCTTCATTTCGGTACCTGATGCGGGTGCGATCACCATCACGAGCGCGACCAACCCACCGACGACTCCCATGCCCCAGCGCATGCCACCGATCGTGACCAACCCGAATTTCTCGACCCTTTCGGCGACATTGCCGGGTTGTTAACTCGTTCCGCCGAGTCAACTTTCAGCCGCTGCCGAAACCTTCACGAAACGAACGCTGCGTACCATCGCCACCATGGCCGGCCTTGACGAGGTTCGGAGGATCGTCGCGCTGACGCCGCTCCCGCCGGTGTTGGCAGACGAGCTTCTCGATCGCGCACCGGCGCTTTGGCTGCGTGACGAGTCGCCCGATGTCATTGCCGCCGACGTCGCGTTCTGCCACCCGTCCCTGGGGCCGGGCGAGGTCCGCGTCGGTGTGTGGCCGACGCAGGTAGCGGGCACGACGCGCGTGGCCGTCCTGGCGAGAGATCGCCCTGGGCTGCTCGCCACCACCACGGGGGCGCTGGCGGGCGATGGCCTTTCGATCTTGCGCGCCGCCGCGGTCACGTGGCCCCATCGGGGGTGGGCATTGCAACGAGTGTTGGTCGGCGACCCTCGCGCCGGGACGTCGGCGGGCATCGAACCCGGCCTTCTGCGGGCACGCCTTGGCTCGGCCGTGCGGAGCGGCGCTGGTGTGACGGTACCGTTCGCGCCCGCTGGTCCCGTGCACGTTGACGTCGAAGAGCTCGGAGGCGGGCTGTGTGAGGTGTCGGTCAGCGCGCCCGACGGGATCGGTCTCTTGTGGGCGATCTCGAGCTGGTTCGAGCATCACGGCTGCAACGTTCTCGTAGCCCGCGCCAACGCAGCGGGTGCCTACGCAGAGGATGCGTTCCTCGTCGAGGGCGCACCGGACGCGCTCGAGCTTTCGCGCCACCTCGGTGGCAGCACGTCACACGATGACGCCGCCCTCCACGACGGCGTACCGCTGCGCCAGTCGTAGCGAGATCAGATGTGCAGGAGCAATCCCAGGGCCACCGCGTCCGGGGCCGTCGCCACGATCAGCACAGCCGGCCCCGCGAGGGGCATCACGGCACGGCGCGCATCCGACCTCACGTCATGCCGGTCGTCGCCGACAATGAGGACTGACCCGTGGCACCGCGCACCCCCGCCCACCGCCGGGCTGGCCCAATCGGTGCCGGTCCCCAGCTCCACGCGGTGACGCAACAACGGCTGTGCGTCGAGGTCGACCGACAGCGAGGACGTCCACCGCCCCCCGGCCTCGCCGTGCCGACCGACCACCACTTCCTCGCGCCACACCAGTGAGGCGCCGGCCTCGAGCGACACCACCGCGTCGTTGTGGTGCTCGCAACCCGCCGCCGCCACTCCAGGCTCCGGATGCCATACCAGGGACCCGCCGGCGCCGACCGACGCCGTGACGCGGACCGCCGACGGCGCGCCCGAGGGTCCGGGGAGTGCCACGGCAGCCGCCGCGCTCCGAACGACGAGCGACGCACCAGGCTCGACGACGATCGACAGCGCAACCTCGTCACCCCCGAGCGGCGAGTAGGCCCCGCCAACGACGAAGACCCCCGATGGCGTCGCCCGCAGCGCGACGGGCGGGCACGACTCCAGCACCGCAAGTCGATCGCCGGGCGCCGCCACGACGCGCGCCGTCGCCTTCACGTCCGGACGGAGCTCACCTGGTCGCGGACCCACCGCGCCACCGGCGCAGCGGTTGGCTCGTCCCGCAACGAGAGGAACACAACCGGTGCCTCGCCGCGCTTGGCCGCCGCATCGCGTGCCATCACGTCGAGATCGGCCCCCACCATCGGGGCCAGATCGGTCTTGTTGATGACGAGCAAGTCCGAAGCGGTTACCCCCGGTCCGCCCTTGCGGGGCACCTTGTCGCCGCCGGCCACGTCGATGACGAACACCTGGACGTCGATCAGGCCATAGCTGAACGTGGCAGTCAGGTTGTCGCCGCCGCTTTCGATCAACACCAGATCGAGCGGGCCCAAGCGCGTCTCCAGCTCCTCGACCGCGTCGAGGTTCGCGGTGATGTCGTCGCGGATGGCGGTGTGTGGGCAGCAGCCCGTTTCGACAGCGCTGATCCGAACGGGATCGAGGACGCCGGCGCGCTTGAGGAACTCGGCGTCCTCGGATGTGTAGATGTCGTTGGTGACGACCGCCAGCCGCAGCTCGGCCGCCAGCGCGCGGCAGAGCGCCGCAACCAGCGCCGTCTTGCCACTTCCGACGGGGCCCCCGACCCCAATGCGAAGAGCACGGTCATGACGCAAAGAGACGCACCTCCCAGGTGGCATGCAGCTCGGCTCCGATATCCAGGAGCGGAGCCGACAACGAACAGAGCTCGCCGCTCAGCGCGGCCGCGACAGCCGCGGCGGCGACACGATCGACCTCGCGGGCCAGATCCGCCAGTAGCCCGGTGACGGCGAGCGGGTCGAGGCCGAGCAGCCGAACCGCCGCAGTGGCGGGCCCGCTGGCCGAGAGCGACGCGGCGACGAGGGCGGCATCGGCGGGACTCAATCCCGCCGCGCGTGCCGCAACGCCCAACGCGATCGGGTGGTGTGGATCCGGGGGAACCGCGGTCCAGGCCGGCCCGGGCCAAGCCGTCCGCGCCGCACGCGTGAGCTGACGGCCCTGCCGGCGGGACGCGGTGCGCTGGGCGGGCGACGGTGTGCGGGCGTCGGCCTCCATCTCGAGGGCGGCGAGGTCGGCATCAGCAGTGGCGGCGGCGGCCGCCAGTGACGCCGCCGTCGCTCCTGCCGTGCGCAGGCGACCGCCCAGAAACGCGCCGAGGGTGCCCAGGTCGTGCACGGCGCCGCTCGTGACGGCAGCCTCGAGGCCGCCCGAGTGGGCGTGCCCACCGGCCGGGAACCGGCTGTCGGCGAGGACGAGCAGCGTGGCGAGGGACATCAGAAGAGGAAGTAGCGCTGCGCCATGGGAAGCGACCGCACGGGGTCTGCTTCCACGACGTCGCCATCGATGCGGACGGTGAAGGTGTCGGCCGCGACCTCGATGCGCGGGGTGGCCGCGTTCTGCGGGAGATCCTGCTTGCGGACGCCCCGGCAGTCGGCGACGGGCACCAGGGATCGATCGAGCTCCAGACGGTCGGCCAGTCCCGCCTCCAGCGCAACCGGAGCCACGAACGCCATCGACGCGTGGGGCGCGGCGCGCCCGTACGCGCCGAACATCGGTCGGGGCAGCACCGGCTGGGGCGTCGGGATCGATGCGTTGGCATCACCCATGGCGGCCCACGCGATGGCACCCCCCTTGATCACGACATGGGGGCGCACACCGAAGAAGGCGGGATCCCACAGCACGAGGTCGGCCAACTTTCCGGTCGCCACCGAGCCGATCTCGCCGTCGAGCCCGTGGGCCACGGCCGGGCAGATCGTGTACTTCGCCACGTAGCGGCGGGCTCGATGGTTGTCGGCTCCGTTGTCACCGGGCAGCGAGCCGCGCCGTGCTTTCATCACGTGGGCCGTCTGCCACGTACGTATGACGACCTCCCCCACGCGGCCCATCGCCTGCGAGTCGGAGCCGATCATGGAGATGGCACCCATGTCGTGCAGCACGTCTTCGGCCGCGATGGTCGACGGGCGGATGCGGCTCTCGGCGAAAGCGAGGTCTTCGGGCACAGCCGGGTTGAGGTGGTGGCACACCATGAGCATGTCGAGGTGCTCGTCGACGGTGTTCACGGTGTGGGGCCGGGTGGGGTTGGTCGACGACGGCAGCACGTGGTCGAGGCTCGCAACCGTGATGATGTCGGGCGCATGGCCGCCGCCGGCACCTTCGGTGTGATAGGCGTGGATGCCGCGTCCCGCGATGGCGGCGATCGTGTCTTCGACGAAACCGGCCTCGTTGAGCGTGTCGGTGTGAATGGCCGCCTGCACGCCCGCGCCGTCACACACCCGCAGGCATGCGTCGATGGCAGCGGGCGTCGAGCCCCAGTCCTCGTGGAGCTTGAACCCGCCGGCGCCGGCCCGCAGCTGCTCCCACATGGCGTGCTCCGACGCGGTGTTGCCCTTGCCGAGGAGCAGCACGTTGATCGGCCACGGGTCCAGCGCCTCCAGCATGCGCGCCAGGTGCCACGCGCCGGGCGTGACGGTTGTGGCCTTGGTCCCCTCCGCGGGTCCCGTGCCGCCGCCGATGATCGTCGTGATCCCGGCGCCGAGCGCTTCTGTGAGTATCTCGGGACAGATCAGGTGCACGTGGCAGTCGATGGCTCCGGCCGTGAGCACCTTGCCGTTGCCGGCGATGATCTCCGTGGAAGGGCCGATGACGAGCGCCGGATCGACGCCATCCATGGTGTCGGGGTTGCCCGCCTTGCCGACCCCGACGATGCGGCCGTCGCGAATCCCGACGTCGGCTTTGATCACGCCCCAGTGGTCGAGCACGACGGCGCCCGTGATCACCGTGTCCGGCGCACCGTCGGCCCGTGTCGCCACCGACTGGCCCATCGACTCGCGGATCACCTTGCCGCCGCCGAACACTGCCTCGTCGCCGCCAACACAGCGGTCCTCTTCGACCTCGATGAACAGGTCGGTGTCGGCCAGACGGATCCGGTCGCCGGTGGTCGGCCCGTACAGCAGCGCGTAGCGGCGCCGGTCGAGCTCAGCCATCGAGTGGACCCGCCGCGTCCCCCCGTAGGCCGGGCACGACGCGGTGGCCGCCGAGGGGCACCAGCTCCACGTCGCGATCGATGCCCGGCTCGAACCGGACCGCGGTGCCTGCCGGCACGGCCAGGCGGTGACCCCACGCCGCGGCGCGGTCGAACTCCAGCGCAGGGTTCGCCTCGGCGAAGTGGTAGTGCGACCCGACCTGTACGGGCCGGTCGCCGGTGTTGACCACGCGCATCGTCACAACTGTGCGACCGGCGTTGATGGCGACCGGGCCGTCCCCCGGGATGATCTCGCCGGGAATCACGTGATCGGTTGGTGAACGGTCACGAGCTTTGTGCCGTCCGGGAACGTCGCCTCGACCTGTACCTCACCGATCATCTGGGGCACGCCTTCCATGACGTCGGCGGCGCCGAGCACCTGCCGGCCCGACGCCATGAGCTCCTGCACCGACCGGCCGTCGCGCGCGCCCTCCAGCACGAACGACGTGAGGACGGCCACCGCCTCCGGGTGGTTGAGCCGCAAGCCTCGAGCCCGGCGGGCGTGGGCGAGGCCCGCGGCGACGTGCACGAGCAACCGCTCCTGCTCGTGCACCGACAACCTCACGGCGCCCTCCGCGGGAGATGCCCGGCCCGCACGAGGCAGCCCAGCGTGTCGCAGATGACCCGTACGCCGATCAGCGCCGTTATCTCGGCGTTGTCGTACGGGGGGGAGCACTCCACAACCTCGATCCCGGCCAGTGGTTTGCCGTAACCGGCGATGAGCTGGATGAACTGCAGGACCTCGCGAGGAAGGAATCCGCCCGGCTCGGGCCAACCGGTACCGGGGACGAACGCGGCGTCGAGGCAGTCGACGTCGAAGCTCAGCCACACCGCCTCGGCATCCCGCCACGCGACCTCGAGCGCCCGGGCGGCGGCGTCTTCGATGCCCATCTCCACGCAGTCGGTGACGGTCATGATCGTCGTGCCTCGCTCGCGCCCCACCTTCACGCCGGGTCGCGGTGCCTGCCAACCGCCGATGCCGATCTGCACGAGGTTCTCGGGCGGCACGTTGGGAATGTCGGTGGCGTGGAACCACGGCGTCGTGTGCATCCGCTCGTCGAGGTCGGTCTCCTGCGTGTCGACGTGACGGTCGAAGTGGATGATCCCGAGGTTGCCGTCCAGATGCTGCGCGACGCCGCGGACCGTGGGGTAGCCGATGGAGTGGTCGCCACCGAGCACGACGGGGAATGCGCCCGACGCGTACACGTGCGCGACCGCCTTGCTGATCTGGTCGAACGTCTTCTCGATGTTCCCAGGGATGGTGAAGATGTCACCCAGATCACACATGGTCACGGACTCGCGCAGGTCCACCCCCAGCTCGAAGCTGTAGGGGCCGTAGAGCGCCGAGATCTTGCGCATCCCCTGCGGCCCGAACCGTGTGCCGGGGCGGTACGTCGTTCCGCTGTCGTGGGGCGCGCCGAGGATGGCGATGTCGTACTCGCCGCACCGGCGGACGTCCTCGACGTACGGCTGCTTGAGGAACGTGTTGATGCCGGCATAGTGAGGCAACTCGCCCCGACTGAACGTGGGGATGCTCTTGTCGACAATGGAATCCGCACCAGGGAGGCCCAGCTCCAGGCCGCGGGCCACCTCTTCATCCCACTTCGTCGTGGGGATCGCCGCCTCCGCCGCGACTGCGTATCGGGCCTCGGGCCCGTAGTGCTCGTGCAGGTGAAGGTCGTCGGGTTCCGGCACGCTCGCTCCTCGCCCCTCGGAACCGAGCGGCCCCGAAATCGCCGAAGCTAAGAGCGATGTGTTTCGCGTCTGTTTCGCGTCGCGAAACCGCTCGTTACGTCGGCCATCGCGGGCCTGCGCACGTGACAGATCGAGTTCAACGAGCGTTGACCTCGTCGCCGTCACGAAGCAACGAGTGCTCCTTACCGTGAGCGTCTTCCGATCCGAGAGGAGGCTTCTATGTACGAGCGGATCGTGGTGGGAACCGATGGATCCAAGACGGCGACGCGGGCGGTCGAGACAGCCGCTGAAGTGGCGCGCGCCTGGGACGCGAG
>JAFATL010000567.1 GCA_019243975.1 Actinomycetota bacterium
GACGACGACCGACTCGCGGTGCGCGTGCGAATCCTTCGGCGGCTCGACCGCGAACCGACGGCCGAGGTGGTACGGCACGAACGTCACGTTGGCGTGCGGGAAGTCGGCCAGCGCGTCGGCGATGGCATCGGCCGTGCGGTCGTGCAGGAGCCGGTGCCAGAAGCGGTAGTGCTCGGTGCGCGGCAGCAGCACCGTCACCTCGGTGTCGCCGTCGGCCAGCGTCTCCGCCACCAGCTGCACCGCAGCGCGGGTGAGGCGACGGTCGGGCACGTCGAGCAGGTCGAGCGGCACGCGTGCCAGGCCCAGGTCGGTCCAGGCCTGACGCAAGGCGGCGGCGCGCTGCGTGTCGATGACGAAGTGCACGGCGCGCAGTTCGTCGGGCGTCAGCGTGCGCGCGTACTGGATGGCGCGTGCAGCGGCGAGGTCGAGCTCGTCAACGAGGACGAGCACCACGTGCTTGCGCAGGATGTTGGCCATCGCCGCCCGGGGCGCGTCTTCCTTGAGCTCGGCCGCTTCCGACACGTACTGCTTGTTCAAGCGGATGAGCAGGAGCACGAGGATGGGAATCGTGACGACGATCACCCAGCCGCCCTCGTTGAACTTGGTGATCATGATGATGATGTCGACGATCAGCGAGATGACCGCGCCGGCGGCGTTGATGACGAGGCCGGTCTTCCACTTCGGTTCCTTGTGGCGGATGTGGTGGCGGGCCATGCCGGCCTGCGACAGCGTGAAGCTGGTGAACACGCCGATGGCGTAGAGCGGGATCAGCCGGCTCACCCGCGCCCCCGTGGCGACCACGAGCACCGCCGCCGCCGCCCCCAGGGCGATCACCCCGTTGGAGAACACCAGCCGGTGACCGCGTTTGGTGAGCTGGCGGGGCATGAAGCCGTCGGCCGCAGCAAAGCTGGCCAGGCGGGGGAAGTCGGCGAAGCTGGTGTTGGCCGCCAGCACCAGGATCAGCATGGTGCCGGCCTGCAGGGCGAAGTAGGCGATGTGGCCGAGCGCGCCGCCGCCGTAGACCTGTTTGCCGACCTGCGAGATCACGGTCGGTGTGCCGTTCTCGAACGGCGCCACGTGCATGGCCCCGGCCAGCACCGACAGGCCGAGGAACATGGCGCCGAGCAGGCTGCCCATCCACACCAGCGTGGTGCGGGCGTTCTTCCACGACGGCTCGCGGAACGCGGGTACGCCGTTGGAGATGGCCTCGACGCCGGTGACTGCCGCACCACCGGACGCGAAGGCCCGCAGCACCACGAACAAGGCCGCCCCCATGAGCACGCCGTTGCCTGCGGTGCCCACGTGGACGAGGCCTTCGCGATGCAGTGATGCTTTCGGCAGCCCGGTCGTGGCCATCTTGAACAGGCCGACGCCGATCAGGGCGATCATGTTCAACAGGAAGAAGTACGTCGGAACCGCGAAGACCTTGCCCGACTCCTTCACGCCGCGCAGGTTGCCGAACGCGATGATCACGATGAAGAACAGCGAGATCGGCACGACGTAGGGCTCGAGCGCGGGTATCGCCGATGCCAGCGCAGCCGTGCCCGCGGCGACGGACACGGCGACGGTGAGGATGTAGTCGGTGAGTAGCGACACGCCGGCGACCAACGACGGCGTCTTGCCGAAGTTGTCCTTGGTGACGATGTAGGCGCCGCCCGCGCTCGGGTACTCCTTGATCGTCTGTCGGTAAGAAAGGATCAGCAACCCCAGGACGACCAGCAGCGCGATCGTGACCGGCACGACCAGCGAGAACGCGGCCACGCCGATGACGGGCACGAGGACGTGCAGGATCTCCTCGGTCGCGTAGGCCGACGACGAGAGGTTGTCGGACGCGAACACGGCCAGCGCCGTCGGTTTGCCGAGTCGCTCGTGGGCCAGCTCCTCGGTGTGCAGCGGCGGGCCGAGCAGGCGGGTCTTGAGCGAGTAGCGCCTCGTCTCGGGCACGTCGAGGCCACCGCGCGGTGCTCCGACGAGGCGGGGCCCCGGCTCGCCGGCCGCCGTCAGCTCGGGCGCCGGCTCGGTGGCGGCCGTCAGATCGGGTTCGGTCTTCACGACAGGCTTCCCCTCCGGCGCTAACGCCGCCCGCAGCATAAAGAATTCATAAACAGGGCGGCAAAGCGGTCCGGCGGGGCGGTGCGAGTCTCCTGGGGGAGAATGGCTCGTGCTCCGACGACTGCGGCGCCAGCCGAGCACCGTGGCCGGGCTGGTCGTCGGCGTCGCGGTCGTCGTCGCCGGCGTGGCCGTGCTGAAGGC
>JAFATL010000608.1 GCA_019243975.1 Actinomycetota bacterium
CGGCAACGTTCGCCGCCATCGGGTTGCCTCTGCTTGTCGTGCAGGCGCGGCTGATCGGCCCCGCGGTTGACCGCCTGGGTGAACGGGCCGTGCTGGTGGCGGGGCTCGTCTGCAACGCGGCCGGCTTGTTCCTCCTCGCCAGCGTGCACTCGGTGGCCGCGCTCATCGCGCCCATGGCCCTTCTGGTCGTGGGTCAGGGGCTCGCGTCCCCCACGATGACCTCGATGGTCGCGGGCCGAGCCGGGGGCCACCGCCGGGGCGCCGTCCTTGGGGTCCAGCAGGCGGCGGGCGGCCTGGCCCGGGTCGTGGGCCCGATCGCCGGCGGCCTGCTCTTCAAGCACATCGGCGTGCCTGCCCCCTACCTGACCGGCGGCGCGGTCATGGTCGCAGCCGCCCTGCTGGCGGGTATGACGACGGGGGAGGTTCGCACCGGCCGGAGGGATTCCGGTACGGTTGTTACCGACCAGTAACAACGGCCAGTGAGGTGCCCCGATGTCCGACTTTTCCCTCGATCTCAACGAGGATCAGCTGCAGCTGCAGAAGTGGGTCCACGACTTCTCGGAGTCGGTCATCCGGCCAGCGGCCCACGAGTGGGACGAGCGGGAGGAGACCCCGTGGCCGGTCATCCAGGAGGCCGCCAAGGTCGGGCTCTACTCCCTCGACTTCGTCGCCAACGCCTTCGGCGACCCCACCGGCATCAGCCTGCCCGTCGTGATGGAGGAGGTGGCCTGGGGTGACGCCGGCATCGGTCTCGCCATCTTCGGCACGACCCTCGGCGTCGTCGGCATCACGGCCAACGGCACGCCCGAGCAGGTGGGCGAGTGGCTGCCCCAGTGCTTCGGTACCGCCGACGACGTGAAGCTCGCCGCCTTCGCCGTCTCCGAGCCCGACGCGGGTTCCGACGTGAGCTCGCTGCGCACGCGCGCCGTCTACGACGAGGCGAAGGACGAGTGGGTGCTCAACGGCACCAAGACGTGGATCACCAACGGCGGCATCGCCGACGTGCACGTCGTCGTGGCGTCGGTCGACCCCGAGCTCGGCTCGCGCGGCCACGCGTCGTTCGTCATTGGACCGAACACGCCCGGCCTCAGCCAGGGCCAGAAGTTCAAGAAGATGGGCATCCGGGCCTCGCACACGGCCGAGGTCATCCTCGACGACTGCCGCATCCCCGGCCGCCAGTTGCTCGGTGGCAAGGAGAAGCTCGACGACCGCCTCGCCCGTGCGCGCGAAGGCAAGAGCTCGCGCGTGCAGGCCGCCATGGCGACGTTCGAAGCGTCACGTCCTGCCGTCGGCGCCCAGGCGCTCGGCATCGCGCGTGCGGCGTACGAGTTCGCCCTCGACTACGCCAAGGAGCGCAAGCAGTTCGGCCGGGCGATCATCGAGAACCAGGCCATCGCCTTCAAGCTGGCCAACATGCACATGCATATCGACGCCGCCCGCCTGCTCGTGTGGCGCGCCGCGTGGATGAGCCGAGCGGGCAAGAAGTTCGAGGGGGCTGAGGGCTCGCAGTCGAAGCTCTACGCCGGTGAGACCGCCGTGTGGGTGACCGAAGAGGCCATCCAGATCCTCGGCGGCTACGGCTACGTGCGCGAGCACCCGGTGGAGCGCTGGCACCGCGACTCGAAGATCTACACGATCTTCGAAGGCACCTCCGAGATCCAGCGTCTCGTCATCGCCCGCGCCATCAGCGGCATCCACATCAACTGACGCGGACGCCGCCGCGGGCGGCGTGCGAAGATCGGCCCGTGGACGCTATGGCGGCGGGGCGCGAGGCCTTTGCCCGGCGCGACTGGCAAGGGGCTTTCGACGGCTTCTCGGCCGCGACAACACTGGAGGCGGACGACCTCGACGCCTGGGCCGAGTCCGCCCACTGGTTGGGACGGGCCGGCGAAGCGATCGACGCCTACAACGCGGCGTACAAGGCCCACCTCGACGGCGGGGCACCGCGGCGAGCGGCCTTGTCGGCGTTCATGCTCGCCATTTACCTGCGCGTCACCGGCGACGGCGCCCAGGCCGACGGGTGGTTGTCGCGGGCGCAGCGCCTCTTGGCCGACGAGACCGAGGGCGCCGAGCACGGGTACCCGCTCTACCTCCACATCGCCGGCCTCATGGGTCGCGACCTCGACGCCGCCATCGAGGAAGCGCACCGCATGCAACGCATCGGTCGCGAGCACGGCGACGAG
>JAFATL010000652.1 GCA_019243975.1 Actinomycetota bacterium
CCGGTGGAGCCCTTGACGAACCGGCCGCCGGTGCGGATCACGTCGCCGCTCGCCAGCACCGCTTCGACACCGAGCACTTGGTGCCGGGTGACGCCGTACTTCACGGCCCGCATGCCACCGGCGTTGGTGCCGACGTTGCCGCCCAGGCTGGCGCTGTACTCGCCCGGGTACACGGGATAGACGAGCCCGTGCTGGGCGGTCACCTCGTCGAGCTCGGCCAACGTGACGCCCGGCTGCACCACGGCGACCTGGTTGGCCGTGTCGATCTCGAGCACGCGGTTCATGCGCTCGAAGCTGACGACGATGCCTCCTTGGCGCGGCCGCGCTGCGCCCGACAACCCGGTGCCGCTGCCCCGCGCGGTGACGGGGATGTTGTGCTCGGCCGCCACCCGAAGCACGGCGGCCACGTCGTCGGCGTTCCTCGGCACCACCACCGCCGCCGGCACCACCGGCGCAGACCCCAACGCCTCGTCGTGCGAGTAGTCCTCGGCGATCTTCTCGCCGACGAGCACCTGCTCGGCCCCGACCGCTTCCTCCAGCAGTGCCGCCAGATCAGCCACGACGGCCATCCTCGCGCTCCCGACAGCCCGCCGCTTTAGCGCTTGAACTCGCCTATACGACGAGTTCAAGCGCCAAAGCGGTTCAGGGAAGCACGGTGCCGCGCCAGAACGGCGGCAATGGATCACCGTTGAGCACTGCCCGCTCCAGCGCCTCGGTGGCGTGCACCGCGTACTCGGGCCGCAGGCGATCGGGGAACGCCTCCGCTGCGATCGCCATCGCCTCGTCCGGGTCGTGCGCCTTCACCAGCACCGACTTCCAGTCACTGCGCGCCAAGCGTCCCCACCCGACCACGAACACGGCGCCCACCGCCCCATCCTGCTCGCTTTAGCGCTTCAACTCGCCTATACGACGAGTTCAAGCGCTAAAGCGACGGGGTTGGCTAGCTGGTGCGGCGGAGGCGGCGGACGACCAGCGCCATCAACAGCAACGCGAAGGCGACCACGGCAGGGGAGTTGCGGCCGGTGGGGGGCAGGCCGGCGGCGGTGGCGGGGCGGGTCTGCTGGCTGCCGAGGACCTTGCCGGTCGATGCAGCGGTGTCGGCCTTGGGGCCGGGGACGCCGCAGAGGGAGATGTTCTGGATCGCGCCCGGCACCACGGTGAGGCTGGTCGGGTACTGGTCGGAGTCGTAGAACAACTGGTCGGCCACGGTGTTCTGGCTGTGCAACACGCCGAGGTCGAGGCCGAGACGGTGGCCGGCGGCGATGGTGTAGCCCTTGGCCAGCGGGATCACGGCCTTGGTCTGCGCCGGGGCGGCGGGGTCGGTGTGCACGTCGATGGTGCCGCCCGTGCTGGTGATCGTCTTGGCCGACCCGTCGGGTGACACGTCGACCACCGCCGCCTGGAGCTTGCCGGCGGCCAGCGCTTCGCTCGGCCCCTGCACCCACGTCTCGACGATGGCGGCCTGGCCGATGGTGAGCGGCGTGCTCAACGGCGGCGTGGTGAAACGGGGCGGGCTGAACGGCAGCTCGGTCGTGAACTCGTTGAACGCGGCGACCAGATTGCGGGCCGGCTTGCGGTTGGCGAGGTTGCCGCTCGCCAACTGCCCCACGTACGTGTACTCGGGGTTGCCGGGATACGGCGCGCCCGACGAGGTGTCGTCCTGGATGCGGTAGGTCGTCGGCGCGGCCGGCACGAACGTCGGCACGGGCAGGCAGTTCACCGGCTTGGCGTCGAACGCCGCCGCCACGATCGACAGGTTGCTCTTGGGCGCGAACTCCTTCACCAGCGGGATGGTGGTGAGCGGCTGCGAGCCGATGTTGTCGATGGCCGACACGTTGATCGTCCACGTGCCCCAGTTGAGCTGGTTGAACAACTTGGCGGCGGTGGCGGGATCGTCGCTCAGCTTCTTGAGGTCCAGGTCGAGCACGGCGGTGCCCGAGTTGATGTTGGGGATCGGTGTGTTCGACGTGGCACCGACCGTCACGCCCTTGGCGTCGGTGACGGTGATGTCCCACATCACGACATTGGCCTCGAGCGACGACGGCCCGTTGGCCACCACCTTGAAGCGGGCCGTGCCGGCGGGGACGGTCATGGTGTGGTCGACGCTGACGGGGCCGGGGTCGACGTCCTCGTTCCACGCCGCCGTGTGGGCCGGGTGGTTGAGGTCGCTCAGGATGGCAGCGTCACGCACCGCGTGCTTGGCGTCGACCGTCTGCTGCACCGCCGCCGCCGGCTTGCCGGTCAGGCTCAGAGCCAGCTCCACCGCCGCCGACGCATCGGTGTAGCCGTAGCCCTGCTTGTAGAAGGGCACGCCGTCGATCGGCCGCGCGGTGATCTCCAGCACCGACCGCACCTGCGCGGGCGTGAGCGCGG
>JAFATL010000734.1 GCA_019243975.1 Actinomycetota bacterium
TGCGCGAGCGGCTGTGGGGCCAGCGCATGGTCGCCCTCTACCGCGCCGGCCGCCAAGCCGACGCCCTCCGCGCCTTCCAGGAACTACGCCGCACCCTGAGCGAAGAGCTCGGCATCGACCCCAACCCCGCGCTCGCCAGGTTGGAGAACGCCATCTTGACCCAGAGTCCCACGTTGGACTGGCTCCCCCCGGCGGATCGCGTGTCCAACGCTTCGGCGCCAAGCTCCGATCTGCCTGGGGCCGGCGGGCGGGGCCCCTCAGGGGTGCCCGCCGGAGTGAGCGCAGGGCGAAGCCCGGAGCGAACCAATGTGGCCAGCGTGGTGACGCTTCTCTTCACCGACATCGTGTCGTCGACGGAGCTCATGTCGCGGCTGGGGGACGAGCTGTTCGAGGAGATCCGCCGCGCCCATTTCCACATGCTGCGCGAGGCGGTGTCGGAAGCCGGTGGTTCCGAGGTCAAGAACCTGGGCGACGGCCTGATGGCTGCGTTCCCGAGTGCGGTCGACGCCCTCAGCTGCGCGGTCGCCATCCAGCAGGCGGTGGCGCGGCACAACGCGCGGGCGCTCGACCGCCAGTTCACGGTGCGGGTGGGCCTGCACATCGGCGAGCCCATTCGCGACGAGGCCGACTTCTTCGGCATGTCGGTGGTCATCGCCAAGCGGCTCTGCGATCGAGCGCAAGGCAACGAGATCATGGCCTCGAAGCTGGTCGCCGACCTGGTTGGCTCGCGTGGCGGCTTCCGCTTCGACGACGTTGGGCTGCTCTCGCTCAAGGGCATCACCGACGACATCGCCGCGTGCACGGTCGGGTGGACCCAGGACGTGCGGCGCCCGTTGCCGGCAGCGCTGGTCGCGCTGCAGGAGTCGTCGTTCGTCGGACGCGAGCCGGAGCTGGCCCAGCTGGAGGCGGCGTTCGAGCGAGCGCGGGCCGGCGAACGCGAGGTCGTGCTCATCGCGGGCGAGCCCGGCATCGGGAAGACGACGCTGGCTGTGCGCTTGGCATCCGCCGCCGGCGAGCACGGCGCCATCGTGTTGTTCGGGCGGTGCGACGAGGAGAGCCTCGTACCGTTCCAGCCGTTCGTGGAAGCCGTGACGCACTACATCGAATCGACGCCTGTCGAGGAGTTGCGTCGCCAACTGGGCGGCCAGGGCGCCGACCTCGCATTGCTCGTGCCGATGATCGCTCGCCGCCTCCCCGAGCTGGCGGGGGTGCAGCGCAGCGGGGCGGAGACCGAGCGGTTCCGCTTGTTCGAGGCCGTGAGCAATCTCTTCGACGCCATCGGCACCGATGGGCCAATCGTCCTGGTGCTGGATGACCTGCACTGGGCCGACCGTCCCACCCTCCAGCTCCTCACCCACGTGATCCGCAAGGTCACGACCGCGCCGTTGCTCATCGTCGGCACCTACCGCGACACCGACCTGGTGCGCACCCACCCGATGGCGGAGACGCTGGTCGAGTTGCGCCGCGCCAATCTGGTCGAGCGCGTGCCTCTCCGCGGCCTGTCGCGCGAGGACGTGATTGCCATGGTGGCGGGCGCCGCGCCCGTGTCGTCCGCCGACGTCGCCCTCGGCGGCGCGCTGTGGCAGGAGACCGAGGGCAGCCCGCTGTTCCTGCGCGAGATCCTGCGCCATCTCGCCGAGACCGGTGCGGTGGTACGCAGCGAGGAGGGCCGCTGGTCGGCCACCCGTCGCATCGAGCAGCTCGGCATTCCCGAAGGCGTGAAGGAGGTCATCGGCCGCCGCCTGACGCGTCTGTCCGACGACGCCAACACCGCATTGCGGGCCGGTTCCGTCCTTGGCCGCGAGTTCCGCCTGGACGTCCTCGAGAAGGTCACCGACCTCGGCACCGACGCGCTGCTCGACTCGCTCGACGAGGCCACTGCCGCGGGCGTGGTCGAAGAGGTGCCCGGCGCCGTCGGCCGATGGACGTTCACCCACGCCCTCGTGCGCGAGGCGCTCTACGACGAGCTCAGCCTCACCCGCCGCGTGCGCTTCCACCAGCGGGTCGGGGAGGCCATCGAGGCGCTGCACCCCAACGACGACGGCCCGCACCTGGCCGAGCTCGCTTTCCACTTCTCCCAGGCGGCGGTCGCGGCGGGTCCGGAGAAGGCCATCGAGTACGGCCGGCGGGCCGGCGAGTACGCCCTCCGTCTCGCCGGCTATGAGGAGGCCGCTCGCTACTTCGCAATCGCGTTGGAAGTGGCGGAGGACGCCGGGCTTCCCCGCGAGGTGCGCGCAGACCTTCTGCTGGCGCAGGGCGAGGCAGAACTGCGGGTAGGCGATCCACGGCCGGCGCGAGCGTCCTTCGAGCGAGTGGTGTCGCTCATTGGCGACTCGGATGCCGACCGCCTGGCACGCGCCGCGCTGGGTCACGCTGGGTCACGCATCCGAGCGTGGTGGCCCGACATCGCCGCCGGGAACAGCCGCAACGTCGAACTGCTCGAACTGGCGTTGGCGCGGCTGCCCGAAGTGGACAGCACCCGGCGGGCCGAGGTGCTGGGTGCGCTGGCGCAAGAGTTGCACTGGTGGCCCGAAACGGAGGATCGCCGCGAGGAGCTGTCGGCCGAGGCCGTCGCCATGGCGCGCCGACTCGGTGATGCCGACACGATCGCCTACGTGCTGTGCGCCCGAAATCTCGCGTTGGCGGGAACGCTCAGTGCCCACGAGTGGATGAGCAACGCCAATGAGAGCGTCGAGCTCGCGGAGGGGCTGGGCGACCCGCTCGTCTACGCCAACACAACGGCGCATCAGTGTTTCGCGGCGATCTTGCTGGGCGACGGCGCGGTTCTGGAGAAGCACCTCGCGATAACGGAAGCTGCCTTCCTCGCACTCAAGGACCCGTCGGGCTGGCTGCTGACGTCGAGTTTCAGAGGAAATCTTGCCGTGGCCGAGGGTCGATTCGACGAGGGCGAGCGGTTGATACACGACGGATTCCGCGCCGCCCAGGAGGCGGGCGACCCGAACGCCTTTACTGGCTACGGCTCGTCGATCTGCATGATGCGGCTGTGGCAGGGGCGCATCGCCGAGGTGACGTCGGTAGCGGAGGCGTTCCTGTCCTTTCTCCCTGGAGCGTTCGGCGTCGACCACGCCATCATGGCGGCCGTCTACTCGCAGCTCGGCCTGACGGAGAAGGCGCAGTCACATCTCGATCAGGTCGACCCGACCGATCGGGCGTCGTTGCCGCGCAACGGCTTCTGGCTCGGCGCACTGCAGGTCCTGGCGCGGGCGGCCTTCCTCGTCGGCGACACCGCCAAAGCGGAGGTGGTTGGCCGGCTCCTCGAGCCTGAAGCCGGCCTCAACGCCATCGTCGGCGTGAGCCCGCTCGGTGCGGTCGACCTCGGTCGGGCGGTCGCGGCAACGACGTGTGGTCGTTACGACGAGGCCGAGCCGCTCTTCGAGGCCGCCCTCGCGTCCAACCGCGGGAACGGGTGGCGGGTTCTCGAGGTGGAAGTGCTCGTGCACTACGCCGACATGCTCACTCGACGGGGGGCCGAGGGCGACGCTGCCCGAGCCGGCCACCTGATTGACGAGTTGATCCCAATCGCGGACACCATCGGCATGCCGTGGCACGTGGCTCGTGCCGAAGACCTGCGCCAACGCATTGGCGGCTCCGCCTCGCCCGTCCCCATGGCGATGGCTCAGCACTCGGTCGTGACGAGGCGCCAGCGTGCGAAGGCACGCATTGTCTCGATCGGACGAGCGGCTGTGGCCGCGTGGACCGGCGGTCGCAGCGACGGCGACCTTGTTCGCCGGTTCAGTGTTCCGTTGGCGCAGCGAGCGTTGTTCACGGCGGTTGCTCGAGGCTTCCAGCCCCCCATGGCCTTCGGCTTCGACGGCGACATCACGTTCGACCTGCGTCCGCCCGACGACGACGGCGATCCCGGCGCCGGTGATTGGTGGACGATCGAGGTGAGAGGCAGGAAGGCGACGGCGCGCCCAGGTGGAAGCGCGGTCGCCCAGGTCGTCATTCACGCCGGCATTGCCGACTTCCTCAGAGTGGCGGCCGGCGAGATGCATCCGGTGAAGGCGCTCCTCGACAACGCCGTCGACGTGGAGGGCGACATCATGCTGGCGGCGCGGCTGCCCGACATGTTCGGTGCCGTCGAGCCCCTCGAGGTGGGCGCCCGAGCTCAGTAGGCGTTCATCGCCTGACTCGCCGGGAGCGTCGCGATGACGACGGCGGTGCCGCGGGCAGCGCGGCCCGCACCGAAGCCACCGCGGCCCGGCCGGCGATGAGCACGGGTTCGGGCGTGCGCATGGCGCGACTGAAGATGAACGCGCCTTCGAGTAGCGAGAGCATCTCGAACGCGACCTCGCGGGCGCGGGCTCGGTCCATGCCGGCGGACGCGAAGTACTCGATGGCCGCCGTCAGCCAGCTCTCGAAGACGTCGGCCGTGGCTTGGCGCAGGGGTTCGCTGCTGCTCGCCACTTCGAGGGCGACGGTGGCGATGGGGCAG
>JAFATL010000555.1 GCA_019243975.1 Actinomycetota bacterium
GACACGACACGGCGGCGGTTGATCTGGCGGCGCTTCTCGTAGGAGTCGACGCCGCGCAGCATGGCCTCGACCATGATCTGCACGCTCGGCCAGCGGAAGTGCTTGCGGATGACGTTGCGGCCGTGGAAGCCGAAGCGCCCCTTCCAGATGCCGGCCGCCCGTCGTCCCTCGCAGTTCTTGGCCACCGTCGACAGCAGGTTGCGCTCGACGAGCCGGTACTTGAAGTCGAACGGCAGCACACGCGTCGAGCCGGAGTGCACGTGGTACACCCGCGCCTCGGGCGCGGTCACGAACGCGTAACCGAACAGGTTGGCCCGCCAGTTCCAGTCGACGTCCTCGTAGTACATGAAGTAGCTCTCGTCGAGCGGCCCCACCCGGTCGAGGTCGAAGGCATCGGTGCGCATCAGCGCAGCCGCGAAGCACGGGCCGAAGCAGCGCTCGACCCGGTCGTACTGGCCGACGTCGAGCTGGCCGATGCCCACGTTGAAGGCGGCGCCGTACTCGTTGACGGCGTTACCGATGGCGTCGATGACGTGAGGGTCACGCAGGAAGAGGAGCTTGGGCGCCACGCCCATCACCTCGGGCCCCTCCTTGCGCAGCACATCGGCGCAGTGGCGGATGGCGCTCTCGTCGATGCGGGTGTCGTTGTTGAGGATCATCACCCACTCGCCCTGGCACGCCCGCACGCCCCGGTTGATGCCGCCGGAGAAGCCCCAGTTGTGCCCCAGGTCGACGACCCTGGCCTTCTCGTAGCGATCGGCGACCCGCTGGGGGACGTCCTTGTTCTCGGGCGAGCCGTTCTCGACGATCAGGATCTCGATCAGCTCTTCCGAGTCGGAGGCGGCGACCGACGCGATGCAGCCGTCGAGGTCCTCGAAGGACGCGTTGTAGTTGAGAATCAGTGCGGAGATCGTCGGCACGGCGTCCGACGGTATCGCAGGGGGATGCCTGCGAGGGAACCGGGGGGTCTGCATAACATGCCCCGGTGCGCCTGGCCGACGGGGTGGTGGATCGTGCACGCCGCGTCATGGTGCGGCGAGTGCTGTCGGCCAGCATGTATCCCACCCCGCACGCCGAGCTGCGCCGTCCGGTGTGGCGGCGAGTGCTCACGCCGGTCGCCGCCATCGCCCTCGCCACCGGCGCCCAGCTGATCCGCCTCACCGGCGCCCAGGTGCTCAACACGGTGTGGGCCGAGGACGGCGCCGTGTTCCTGCGCGACGCCTACAACCGACCGTTCTCGCACGCGTTGTTCCACACCTACGCCGGCTACCTGCACGTGGTGCCCCGCCTGCTGGCCGAGCTGGCCAGCGACGTGCCGGCGAAGGACGCGTCGATCGTGATGTCGGGCGGCTCGGCGTTGCTCGTGGCGATGCTGTCGGTCGTCGTCTTCCGCGCCAGCCGGGACGTGATCTCCTCGACCCTCGTGCGCGTGGCGCTGGCCGCGTCGATGGTGGTGCTGCCGGCCACCGCGCTGGAGACGCTCGACAACGCCGCCAACCTGCACTGGTACCTGATGTTCGCCGCATTCTGGGTGCTGCTGTGGCGGCCGACGTCGCGCACCGAGCGGGTGGTGGCGTGCATGGTGGTAGCGGCGGCCGCGCTGTGCGACCCGCTGTCAGTCGTGCTGGCGCCGGTGGCGTTGGCGCGTTGGATCGCGTTGCCGCATCGAGGTGAACGCGCCGTGACCATCGCGTACGGCACGGCGCTGGCGGTGCAGCTGGCGTTCGCGGTCGGCGCGCAGTCCAACCCACTGCACGTGGCACCCGGCGTCCTCAGCGTCTCGAAGGTGTTCGGCCTGCGCGTGGCAGCGGCGTCGATCCTCGGCGACCAGATCACCAACCGTCTTTTCCTGACGTGGGGCTGGACGCTTGCGTGGCTGGGCGGCGCGGCGGTGATCGCCATTGTGGTGTTCGGCGTGCGCCGGTGGAACTCGCGATGGGTAGTGGTGGCGCTGGCGGTGCTGGCCAGTGCGGCGGTGTTCTTCATCCCGATGACGCTGCGGTGGGAGCCCAGCCTCATCCCGATCAAGGGGGCCGATGCGCTCGGCGGCGGGTCGCGCTACATGGTCGTGCCTGTGCTGTTGCTGATCTCGGCGTTCCTCGTGATCGCCGACCAGGCCGGCCAGCGCTGGCGCAACGCGCCGGTGGCGGGGGTCGTGGCCGCCGCTCTGGTCTTCGGTTGGGGCCCGGGCTTCCTCGTGCGCAACGAGCGGTCACTCGGGCCGACGTGGCGCACGGGCATCACCCAGGCCAAAACGCGATGCCCGAGCACCGGCGGGACGGTGCGCGTCCCCATCCCGCCGCAGCTCCCGAAGGGGCGCTGGGTGGTGCCGGTGCCGTGCGACCGGCTGCGCTGAGGGCCTGCGCGATCTAGCCGGGCGCCGTCGTCGAGGTGGTGGTCGTGGACCCGGTGGTGGTCGTCGTCGGGTGGCTGGTGGTGGTCGACGGCAACGAGCTGGTCGTCGACGAACCCGGCGGCTCAGGCGAGTCGGCGCCCGGGTTGCGGACGCCGGCAACCATCACGCCACCGAGGAACTTGGCGTCGTAGGCGAAGAAGCTCGCCACCGGGTTGCCACCCGACTGGTTGAAGATCTTGACGTGGGGGCCGCCGCCCGAGCCGGGGCCGGTCACGATCTGGTCGCCGGCGACGCCGGGAACGCCGAGGCCGGCGACGTAAACACCACCGGTGAAGCCAGGGTCATAGGCGAAGAAGCTGGCGCGCTGCGGGCCCTCGAACTCGAACACCTTGACGTTGGGGCCACCGCCGGGACCAGGGCCGGTCACGATGTCGTCGAGACCGTCGTTGTTGAAGTCGCCGGTGCCGACGTGCACACCACCGGCGAACTTGCCGTCGTAGGCGAAGAACTGGTTGTCGAGCGTGATCACGCCCTGGTCGTTGGGCGACCACAGCTTCACGTGGGGGCCGCCGCCGGGCCCGGGCCCGGTGATGACCTCACCGTCGCCGCCGGCCACGAACACGCCACCATGGAAGGCGGCGTCGTAGGCAAACCAGCTGGCGATCTCGCTCAGGCCGGTGCCGTTCCACTTGAACACCTTGACGTTGGGCCCGCCACCGGGACCGGCACCGACGATGACCTCGTCCTTGCCGTCGCCGTCGAGGTCGGACGCGGCGACGTTGATGGCGCCCCCGAAGCCGGTGCCGAAGGGGGCGAGGTGGGTGAGCTCGGTGCCGGTCGGGCTGAGGACGCGGACGTTGCCGGCGGACGCGATGTTGTTGGTGTCGTGATTGACGCCGTCACCGACGACGAGGTCTTGCTGGCCGTCGCCGTTGACGTCACCGGTGGCGACGCTCAGGCCCTGCAGGTTGAGGTGGTTGAACGCGAAGAAGCCACCGCCGTCGATGGCGGCACCCGCGCTGTTGAAGCGGCGCACGTGGGAGCTGTACGTCGCCGATCCGGTGACGATGGTTCCACCCCCGTTTACCGCCCGAGCAGGCGTGGTATCGCCTGAGAACACGAACAGCAGACCGGCCAGAACAAGCACTCCGAGCAGGGACAACGTGGTGCGACGTTCGCTGACTCGCGACAAAGCAGCAACTCCCTTCACGTGGACCGGCACGCTCTACCCAGCCGGTCGGTCGGTTAATCCCCTGCTCACTGGCGCGCCAGGAGCTCGTGCACGACGCGGTCGTAACCCTCGACGGTCTCCTCCCAGCGGAACCGTCCCGCCCATTCCCGCGCCTTGACACCCATGGCGGCGCGCCGGTCAGGGTCGAGCACGAGGTCGCGCAGCGCGTTGAGCAGGCTGTCGGGCGAAGACACCAAGGTGCCCGACACGCCGTCGTCGACGACTTCGGGATGCGCGCCGGCGCGGTACGCAACCACCGGTGCGCCCGCGCGCTGCGCTTCGACGAGCGGGAGGTCGAAGCCTTCCCACTTCGATGCGGTGACGTAGATGTCGGCCGCCGCGAACAACGACGGCATGTCGTCGACCGGTGCATTGACGACGGCCACCCCGCCGTTGGAGCGCACCCAGTCGCCGTCGGCCTCCGTGCCGAAGCCCGCCATCACCAGCCGCGCCTTGGGCAGCTCGGCCCGCAGGCGCCCCGCGACGTCCATCAACTCGGCGGTGCCTTTGTAGGGCTGCCCCTCGGGATTGAGCCGGCCGACGTAGAGGATCATCACCTCGTCGTCAGCCAAGCCGAGGCGCTGGCGAATTTCAGTGGCGGCGCGGTCGTCGGCCAGCGGGTAGTGATCGGCGCCCAGCAGGATCGGGGTGGCCTTGGCGCGCAGCTTGGCGGGAAGTTCGTCGGCGAGGAACTGGGAGATGGGGAGGATGCGCGCCGCGTACTTGAACAGGAAGCGCTGCTGCATCTCCTGGCTGTAACGGAAGTTGACGCGCGTCGAGAGGGGGAAGCCCTTCCAGTCGCTCACGCCGAATTCGATGGCGAAGCCCCGGTCCCGCAGCGACGGCAACAGCGAGAAGAAGGGCGGGGTGGCCGCACAGAACAGGTCGTGGTGGACGCTCGTGAGCTGGGCGCCGTGGGCCTGGCGCCAGGCCCGCAGGTCGTAGGTGCCCGCCCAGCGCGTCACGGGGACACCGAACGACACGAGGCGGTACGGCCGGTCGGCGTAGGTGCCGTCCTCGTAGGACGCGTACACCGTGACTTTGTGACCTCGCTGCGCGAGCCCGGCGGCCACCTGGTCGACCACCAGGTCGGCGCCGAAGCCCAGGCGCATGCGTTCGGTCAGGAAGGCGAGGTCGGCCATCGCCGAACAACCCTAACCTGACCCTCACCGATGAAGATCGCGTACGTCTCACCCCTCCATTTCGACGGGTCCTCGTACGTCGGCGGGGGCGAGCGCTACCCGCTGAACCTCGCACGAGGCGTGGCCGCCGACGGGACCTGCACCGTGGAGCTGGTCTCCTACGGCCCGCAGGCGGCGCGGCGCGAGCTGGCACCGGGCGTGACGCTGCGGGTGCTGCCGGGCACCCAGCCCGCCCACCCCCTCGACGTGAGCTCCTGGGATCTCGTCGACGCGTTGCGGGACGCCGATCTCGTGCACGTGCATCAGGTGTTCACGCGGGGCAGCGAGATCGCGGTGCTGGTGGCGCGGCAGCTGCACAAGCCCATCTGCGTCACCGATCACGGCGGTGGCACGACGCGGCGGCTCGAGTCGTCGGGCGCGCTGGCGCTGGCCGACGCGGTCGTCGCCTACTCCGACTTCGGTGCGTCGTTGGTGCGGGCGACCATCCCGACCCACGTCATCAAGGGCGGCGTCGACGCCGCGTTCTTCACGCCGCCGACCGCCGGCACCCGTGACCGGGTGCTGTTCGTGGGCCGGTGGCTGCCGCACAAAGGCATCGAGACGTTGGTCGACGCGCTGCCGGCCGGTGTGCGCCTCACCATTTGCGGCCAGCCCTACTCCGACGACTACACCGCGCGGCTACGCGCGCAGGTCGATGGGCGCGGCATCGCCGCGCACGTGGAGTTCGTCTCCGACCGTGACGACGACGGGCTGCGCGAGCTCTACCGACGGGCGTACGCGGTCGTGCTCCCGTCGATGTACGAGGACGCCTACGGCAACACCTACCTGGCGCCCGAGCTGATGGGCTTCAGCCTGCTCGAGGGGATGGCGTGCGGTGCCCCGGCGGTCTGTTCGCGCGTCGGCGCCATGCCCGAGTTCGTGCGCCACGGTGAGACCGGATTCGTGTTCGACACCCGCGATGAGCTGCACGACGTGCTGCAGCGGCTGGCAGTGTCGCCCGATCTGGTCGCGGCGATCGGCCGGGCAGGGAGGGCGTCGGCCGAGGCGTTCGACCTGCACGTCGCCGGTGGCCGCATGCGCGCCTTGTACGAAGAACTCGTGGCCGCACGGAGGGCCGCATGAGGATCCTCGTCGTGTCGAACCTGTACCCGCCCGACGTCATGGGCGGCTACGAGATGGGCTGCCAGCAGGTGACAGACGCGTTGATCGGGGCCGGCCACCAGGTCGAGGTGGTGACGAGCACCGGCAGCCACCACGTCGGGTCCCAGCCCCACGTGCACCGCTTGCTGCACCTCACCGAGATCTACGACGCGGACCGGATGGCCGCGTCGGCGCCGATCACGCGCCTGCTCTGTGAGGCCGACTCCTACTTCGTCAATGCGGGCAACGTAGCCACCCTGGCGTCGGTCATCGAGCGCTTCGACCCCGAGGTCGTCTACTTCTGGAACCTCATCGGCGTTGGCGGCCTCGGGATCGTGGGCGCCGTGCACCACCTGGGAGTGCCGTGGGTGTGGCACCTCATGGACGCCGTCCCGGGCTACCTCTGCAGCTTCCGCGGACAGCCCGTCGACGCGGTGGCCAAGGAGTTCGGCCGCCAGCTGCGCGGTCGGTTCTTGGCATGCAGCCAGCGGGTGGTCGACGAGATCGCCAGCAAGGGCGTCACCATGCCCGGCCCCGTCGACCTCGTACCCAACTGGGTGCGCGGCCCCTTCCCGCCGGCCCGCACCCGGTGGTACGACGGCGGCCACCTGCGCATCGTGAGTGCGGGCCAGGTAGGCGAGCACAAAGGCAGCTACGTCCTGGTCGAGGCGGCCGCCGAACTGCGGCGCCGCGGCCACACCGACTTCTCGATCGACCTGTACGGCGCCGTGCAGGATGCCGCCTTTCAAGCGCGCGTCAACCGCCTCGGGCTGCGTCACGTGGTGCGCCTGCAGGGCTTCCGTCCCGTGGCCGAACTGGTGGAGCGGTACGCCGACCACGATGTGTTCGCCTTCCCCACCTGGTCGCGCGAACCGAATGCATTCGCACCCCTCGAGGCCGGCGTGGCCGGTTGCGTGCCGCTCATATCGGCCGACTGCGGCAACGCCGAGTGGCTGGTCGACGGGGTGCACTGCATCAAGGCCGAGCGCACCTCCACCGCCTTCGCCGACGCGCTGGAGCGCATCATCAAGGGCGACATCGCGCTGGCGCCCATTGGACGCCGCTTGCGGACGTTGCTCCGGTCGCTCACCCTCGACGCCGTGCTGCCCCGCATCGAGGGCGCTCTCACGACCGAGGCCACTCGTCGGCGCGGGGTGCGGGGAAGCGTGCAGGATGTGCACCTGATGGCAGGGCTGGCCGAGACACTCATCCACACGGGCATCGAGGAGCGGTTCGCCGGTGTCTGATCCCACCGGAGAAACGGGCGAGCTCTTCGACGGCGTCGACGAGGGCGGCCGCCTCCGGTCGGTGATGCAGCCGACCCGCCGGGCGCTGGGCCGGATCCTGCGGCCCTACTTCGCCCATCAGCAAGCCCAAGTCCACCGGGCCGAGGAGCGCATCGACGCCCTCGACCGCCGCCTCCCGTCGGTGGACGATCTCACTGCGGCGGTCACGGAGTTGGCCGAGATCCAAGGCCAGTTGGCCCAGGCCCTGGAGGCGCTGACGGCGCAGGTGGCGGCCCTGGTCGAGCGTCAGGACGAGATCGATCAGAAGGCGGCCGTGGTGGCGGCGGTGAGTTGGGACCACGTGGCCCTCACGCGGCGCCTTGCCTCGCTCGAGGACGCGCTCAGCGCCCGCGAAGGCGACCCAGCGTCCTCTTGACAGCGACGTCGATGTCGCGCTGCCACCCCCGTCGCACCCGGCTCTGATCGCGCCGCGACGCCGCCAGCTCAGCACCTAGGCGCGCATCGGCCAGGTCGGGAGCGCGGCGGGGTTGCGCGCAAAACGCCACCAGGGGCGCCAATACCCGCGGCCAGGTGAGGTCCGCGGCCAACGCCCGGGCGGCGGCGGCGCTCGTGGCGCGGCGGCCATCGTCGTCGAGCACCCGCAGCAACTCGACCGCCATGGCCGCGTCGTCGCCCGGTGGCACTGCCGCGCCGGCCCCGCGTTCGACGACGAGGCCCGACAGGGTGTCGCCCGCGGTGGTCACCACGGGTAAACCGGTCCACAGGTAGTCGAGGATGCGCGTGCGGAAGGCGTAGGCCGCCTCGACGTGGCGCAGGTGTGCGGAGACCCCGATGTCAGCGGAGAGCAGCCACCGCGCCCGCTCGTCGTAGGGCACCCAGCGGTCGTTGAACAGCACGTGCCGGCCGGTGAGCCCGAGTTCGCCGGCCAGACCGCGCAGCGTCCGCGCCATCGCCGACTCGCCCTCGCTCGGGTGGCCCATGCCGAGGAACAGCAGGCGCACCTCGTGGCGCTGCGCACGAACCCGGTCGACAGCACGCACCACCGTCAGGGGGTCGAGCCAGTCGTAGACGCCGCCGGCCCACAGCACCAAGCGGTCATCCGGCCCGAGACCGTCGATCGTGCCCTTCACCGAGGGGCCGGGCGCGGGCGGATCAGCGGGCACACCGAACGGGGCCACGGCGATGAGCCCGTCAAGTGAAGGATCGTCGTCGTACGTATGGGCGTTGACGCGCCCGAGCGCGGCCAGGTGGCCGATCCAGAAGTCGCGCTGGCGCTCACTGGCGCACAGGAAGAAGTCGCCTCGCAGCAGCTGCTCGTCGACGATGGCGGTGACCTCGCGCACGACCTGGTCGCGCGTCGCGGGCTGGCGGCGCGTGCGCTCGAGCTGCTCGAGATGGAACGGGTCGTAGAGATCGACGACCATCGGCACGTCGACGTCGGCCAGCGACGGGTGGTGGTCGAGCAACAAGCCCTGGAACACCAACACGTCGCAGCCGCGGGCGAGATCGCGGGCAGCGCCCTCGTCGGCGACCGATCGGACCTGGGCGTGCGAGTGAGCGCGGTCAGCCCGACCCGTCGTCGCCAGCACGACCTCGTGACCGGCGCCCGCGAGCACCTCGGCCATGTTCCACGCCCGGATGCCCGGACCAGCCAGCGTGTCGGTGAGGTCGTCGCCGGTAACGACGGCGACCCGGGGACTCACCGCCCGTTGAGGGCGTCGACGTCCCAGCGGCCGCCCAACGACACCACGCCGGCGACCTCGCGCGGGTCACCGGCCTCGACGTCGAAGCGGA
>JAFATL010000054.1 GCA_019243975.1 Actinomycetota bacterium
GAAGATCGACGAGATCACGAACGGGATCGCGTACTTCTTCTCCTTGGGGTGCAGCCCCGGCGTGATGAACCGCCACATCTGGAACAGCACGACCGGCGAGGCGAGGAACAGCCCAACGTAGCCCGCCACCTTGAGGCGGGTGGCGAAGCCTTCGAGCGGGTCCTGGATGAACAGCGTGCACTTGGTGTTCTTGGCGCTGATCGAGCAGTACGGATGGATCAGGAAGTTGAGGATGTGGTTGTAGAAGACGAAGGCGATGACGCCGCCCAACGCGACGGCGATGGCGCACATCACGATGCGCCGGCGCAGCTCGGTCAGGTGCTCGATGAGCGTCATCCGCCCGCCCGCGGTGTCGAGCTGCTCGGGATCGGCCACAGTCGTCATGGGTGTGCGCCTCAGTGGGCGGTGGGCTCAGGCGGTACCTGCGGGTCGCGTGCAGCCGGCGGCGCCTCGACGGTGGGAGGCGCGAGAGGAACGATCTCGGGCGAGACGGGCGGAGGGACCGAGGCGGCGGGCGGCTGCGGCGGGGGCACGTGCACCGGCTCGACCGACACCTCGGGCGCGGACGACGGCGCGGGCGGTGCAGCCGACACGGGGTCCTGCAACGCATCGCGCACTTCGGCCTGGAAGCCAGCCGTGACGCGCCGGAACTCCGCCATCGCCTTCCCGACCGAGCGAGCCGCCTCCGGCAGCTTGCTGGGCCCGAGGACGATGAGCGCCACCAGGAGGATGACGATGATTTCCGGGGCTCCGACGCTCATGACGCCGGCCCGAGGGCGTTCACGCCCCCGAGTTTACCTACGGCCCAACTGCTCCCACGCGTCGCGGGTGCCACGAACATGGGAACGCAGCTCGACCAAAGCGGGGCGCAGGTCGCCGAACCGCCGCATCGAGTCCTGCAGCAGGCGTGCTTCCTCGGTGGCCCTTCTCATGAAGATGGCGATCGGCAGCAGGCCGGCCATCGTGATCACGGCGGGGATCAACCAGAGGGCGAGGGTCATGCCATCTCCGTGCTACCACGGATGTGCTCTTCCCAGTTGCCACGCTCGAGCTGGAAGTGGAACTCGATCAGATCGTCGGTGGTGAGGGCAGGACCCTCGTGCACCTCGTCGAGCTCGGCCGGGAACTGCCACACGGACAGCTTCACGCCGGTCGACACCAGTAGATCGACAACCCGCGACTCGGCAGGCTTGCTCACGGCCAAGCGGCACGTCGGGCACTGGAACGCATACGAGCCCTGGTTGTTGGTCGCACACACGAGGACGGTCACATCACCGCTCGTGAGTTCGATGTCGCCGCAGGTTGGGCAGCTGGCCCTGATGGTCGCCACCACCATCTCCCTTCCGAGGTCCTGCTGCTCCATCGGCGTTTCCCTTCACAACTTGAGTTCGGAAACGACCAGGTCTGGCCGCCTCCGATCAGCATGCGGGTTTCGTCCGAAAGGCCGCTATAGCCCGTAGGGAGTGTTTGGCGCGCATGGTCTAACTAGTCATCTCGCGCACCGCGTTCGCCGCGACAGGATGTGCCCCGTGGAGTCCCTGTTGCGGCCACCGATAGCGTTTGCACACCGCGGTGCGCGCGCACACGCCCCCGACAACACGCTGGAGTCGTTCCGGCTGGCGCTGCGCCTCGGGGCGACGGGGCTGGAAACCGACGTGTGGGTCACGGCCGACGGCATCGCCGTGCTCGACCACGACGGCGTCGTGCGCGCCGGCGGCCGCCGCCGCAACATCAGCGCAGTCGAGCGCACCGCGCTGCCGTCGCACGTGCCCACGCTGGCCGAGCTGTACGAGACGTGCGGCACCGACTTCGAGCTGTCGATCGACGTCAAGGACGCGGCGGCTGCCTCCGCCATCCTGGCCGTCGCCCGCGACTTCCCGGGGGCCGAAGCGCGGCTGTGGCTGTGCCACCACGACTGGCAGCAAGTGGCGCAGTGGCGGGAGCTCTCCGACGGGGCCCACTTGGTCGACTCGACGCGCCTCAAGCGGATGAAGGAAGGTCCAGAGCGGCGCGCCTTCAACCTTTCCGACGTCGGCATCGACGCCGTCAACCTCCATCACACCGACTGGACCGCCGGCCTCACCACCCTCTTCCACCGCTTCGAGCGCTACGCCTTCGCCTGGGACGCCCAACACGAACGCGTCCTGGCCTCCCTCCTCCACATGGGCGTCGACGCCGTCTACAGCGACCACGTCGACCGCATGCTCGCCGCCGTCACCGAGCACCAGCGCTAGGAGCGCGGCCTAAAAGATCAGAAGAGATGGATCTTCGTTATCGGCCAGACGCGGATGAAGGCGCGGCCGACGACGAGGGACTTGGAGATGGGGCCGAAGACGCGGGAGTCCTTGGAGTTGGTGCGGTTGTCGCCCATGACGAAGATCTTGCCGGCGGGGATCTTCTGGGTGTTGAGCCCAATTGTGAGCTTGCCGTGGGTGTAGGGCTCTTTCAGCGTCTTGCCGTTGATCTGGACCTCGCCGTCCTGCGTCTGGGAGATGGTGTCGCCAGGGAGGCCGATGACGCGCTTGATGAGGTCCTTGACCGCCGCGTCGCCGGTCTCGCCGGGCGGGCGCTTGAAGACGACAATGTCGCCGCGGTGGATCGGGTGCAGGTGGTAGCTGAGCTTGTTGACGAGCACGCGGTCGCGCACCATCAGCGTCGGTTCCATCGACTCCGACGGGATGAAGAACGCCTGGATGAGAAACGTCTTGATGAGAAGGGCGGCCACCAGGGCGGCGGCCACGATGACGATCCACTCGACCGCGCCGCGGAACCGGCTCGACTTGGGTTCGGGCTTGTCAGCAGGTGCGTAGAAGTCGTCGCGCAGGTCGGGCTCGGTTTGGGCCATGGAGGATCCAGGCTACCGGGTCGCGGTGCCGTCCCCGCCGCGGTACCTGCCCAAAACTCTCATCGCCGCCGCTCGCCCGATGCCCTCGGCTCCCGCCACGACGGTGGCGGCTGGGCCCAACCTGAGAAGGAGCCGTTCGAGCCACGCCCGCTCGCTCACCCGGAGCTGCACGCGCAGTTTGCCGCCCTTGAGGGCCTTCACTCCCTCGTTCGGGTACTGCTCGATCACCCACGCGGCCGACGGCGCCAGCTCCAGCACCACCACGGGGTCCTCCGGTCGCGGTTCGAACACCACCGCGGGCGGAGGTTCGGCCGGTGGTTCGAAGGTGGTTTCGAGCGGCGTGGCCCGCCGGATGCGGTCGAGGCGGAACAACCGCCGGTCGTCGACCCGGTGGCAGTAGGCGGCGACGTACCACTGCCCGGCCGAGCCGAACACGCGGTACGGGTCGATCACGCGCACCGCCCACTCGTCGCGCCCGAATGAGTAGTACTCGATCTCCACCTGGTGGGTCGTGCGAGCTGCGTCCTCCAGGACGCCGAGCACCTCGGGCGGGGCCGCGCCCAGCTCGACCTCCACCATCTCGTCGGGGTCGATGCCGAGAACGGCAGCCAGCTTGGCCAGGCCGCGCGCCAGCGGCCCACTCGGGTCAGAACCGGGCAGCGACAGGACGGCCGCACCCGCGGCCACGACGGCGAGGCCTTCGGCCGGTGTGAGCCGCAGGGGCCGATTGAAGATGTCGGCGTACCGGATCCACACCCGGCCGTCCTCCATGTCGACCTCGATCATGGTGTCGGGCGTGAAGGGATAGAGGCCGCACATGAACAAGCGCTCGAGGTCCTCGGCCAGCTCCTGCTCGGTGCAGCCGAAACGGGCGCACACGTCCTCGACCGACGGGCCTTCCATAGCGGCCACCCACGGGACGAGCGCGAGAAGCCGTCGGAGCCGGCTGTCGACGGCGGGGCGGGCCACTACCCGCTCGCTCCGCTCGCAGCCATGCCATCCAGCCACTCGACCATGGCGGCGCGCAGCTCGGCCGGACCGAGCACCTCGGCGTGATCGAGGTACCCGAGCACGAGCGTGCGGAACGCATCGCGGTTCGTCACCCGCACCGACAGCACCACCGTGCCGTCGTCGCGCCGCTCGGCCACCGCGTCGTTCCCGATCTCGGCGACGGCTTGGCCGGCCAGCGGCGCGTCGACCAGCAGCGACGCCACGACCTCTTCCTCGTCGCCCATCTCCCAGGGCGGGCGCGGCCCGCTGCGGCCCGGCGCACGTTCGAAGCTGCCCGCCTCCCCCGCTGTCGGCGGGCCGTCGAAGCGGTCGAGACGGAACGACCGTTCCTCGCCCCGTTCGTGGTCGAAGCCGTTCACGTACCAGTGACCGTTGCGGAAGGCGATGCGCCACGGGTCCATCGTCCGCTGCCCGCCCCGGTAGCCGAAGGTCAGGGGCCGACGCGCGGTGACCGCCTCGAACACGTCGGCCAGGTGCTCGCTACCCGGCAGGGCGGCGATGACGCCGGCCGGCGTGTCCGCGTCGAGCGCGCCACCGAGCTTCCACATGGCTTCGTCGCCGGCGGTCCCCTCCAGCCGGACGGTGGCGGCGGCCAGGTGGAGCGCGGCCAGCTCGTCGGCGGCCAGGCCGGGGTCGCGCAGGTAGTACTGCTCGCGCGGGATCTGGTAACCCATGCCGCCTTCCGGCGCGGCCGGGTTGAGAGGTTCCACCGCCACCGGGATCCCCATCGAGCGCAACGACTCCTTGTCGCGCTCGAAGGCGCGCCGGAAGGCTTCGTCGCCGTCCGGGTAGCCGGGGACTCGGAAGCGCAGCTCGTCGCGGCCCATGGGCCGGTTGGCGTCGAGCAGCGCCGCCACCAGGTTGATCAGCCGCTCCAGGCGGTTCACGGCCTCAATCTACGAGCAGGTTCGCAGCGGCGACGCCGGCGGCCGCCGCGTACGCGAAGAACTTCGGGTCGTCGGCGTGCGAACGGCCCATCGACGTGATGCCCAGGTCGCCGAGGTCGGGCACATCCACCTCGATCACGTCGTGATCGCCGACGTGGGGCGGGGCCTCTCCGCGCGGGATCGGCACGGTGGCCCGGGCGTGGGTGATGCGCAGCGCGGTGGTGGCGTGATGGCTCACACCCTGGTGGCGCTCGCGTTCGTCCGCCTCGCTGTACCGCAAGGCGACGATCGGTGAGAGGTCGAGGGCGGCGGCGGCGTTGAGGATGTCGGCCACCTCCAGACCGCTGAAGCCGAGCTCGGTGTTGGTTCCCAGCGAACCGGGACCCATGCCGACGACGACCACGTCGTGGTCGCCCGCCACCTCGAGCGCATGGGCCACGTTCACCGCCTCCCGTTCGCCCCCGAAGGCGTGGCCGGCGGTGACGGTGACGTCGACGAGCCGCGCCGAGCGCAACGTGGGCACGAGGTCACTGACTGCCATCGGGAGGGCGCCGCCGTCGGTCATCACGTAGGCGACGGTGGCGTCCGGGCGCTGCCGCTTGCAGGCGGCCGCCACCAGAGCGACCTGGCTGTGCAGGAAACACGCCACCACCGGCGTGCCGATGCGGCGGGGCAGGTCGGCGGACACACCGACCTCGGCCTGCAGGCTGGTGTAACGCAGCTTCATCTCGTGACCGGCGCCGGACTTCGACCACGCGTCGCGCTCGAGGTTCCAGTGCACGACGTGCCAGCCGCCGGTGCCCAGATCGAGGTCGACGGCGGTGGTGTTCATCACCACGCGATCCCCCACCGCCACCGGACCGATCAGTTCAGTGAGCACGTACGCCTTGTCGCCGTCGACCTCGACGCGCTGGATGCCGGCCCGTTCGGCGATGATCGCGGTGACGGTGCCCGTGCGGTACGAGGGCACGTTCTACAAAGAGGCGATCAGCTTCTCGACGCGCTCGTCGCGCGCCTTGAACGGGTCCTTGCAGAGGACGGTGCGCTGGGCCTGGTCGTTGAGCTTGAGATGCACCCAGTCGACGGTGAAGTCGCGGCGGCGCTCCTTGGCCCGCTTGATGAACTCACCGCGCAGCCGAGCGCGCGTGGTTTGCGGCGGCTCGTCGATGGCGGTGTCGATCGCGTCATCGGTGCACACGCGATCGACGAGACCGCGGTCTTGCATCCGGTAGAACAGCCCGCGATCGCGGCTGACGTCGTGGTACTGCAGGTCCATCAACGCCACCTTGGGGTGGGTGAGCGGCACCTTGTGGCGCTCGCGGTAGGCCTCGATGAGCTTGTGCTTGATCACCCAGTCGCACTCGCGCTCGAGGCTGAGAGGGTCTTTCTCCAGGCCGGTCAGGCAGTGCTCCCACATGAGCAGCGCCTGCTCCTCGAGCGGGCTCAGGCCCTTGGTCTCGTGGTAGCGCTGGGCCCGGGCCAGGTACTCGGCCTGGATGTCGAGGGCGCTGGCGTCGCGGCCGTTGGCCAGACGCACGCGGCGCTTGCACGTGATGTCGTGGCTGATCTCGCGGATGGCCCGGATGGGGTTCTCCAGCGTCATGTCGCGCAGGACCACGTGGGGGTCTTCGAGCATGCGCAAGAGGATGCTGGTGGTGCCGACCTTGAGGAACGTGGCGTACTCGCTCATGTTGGAGTCGCCCACGATCACGTGGAGGCGGCGGAACCGCTCGGCGTCGGCGTGGGGCTCGTCGCGCGTGTTGATGATCGGGCGGCTGCGCGTGGTGGCGCTGCTCACGCCCTCCCAGATGTGCTCGGCCCGCTGGCTGATGCAGTACATGGCGCCCCGCGCCGTCTGCAGTACTTTGCCGGCGCCG
>JAFATL010000374.1 GCA_019243975.1 Actinomycetota bacterium
AGTCCATCCAGATCCACGGCGGCGTCGGCTTCACCTGGGACTGCGACGCCCACCTCCACTACCGCCGGGCCAAGCAGAGCGACCTCATGCTCGGCTACCAAGGCTGGCAGCGCGAACGCCTCGCCGACCTCGTCCTCAGCTAGGCCCGCGGCGCCGCCGCCCCGCGCCACGCGCCAGCGGACTGAACCTTTCGTGCCGCGATTCGGGTCGTCCGTCCGTTTCGCGCGACAACAAAGGCTCACTCCGCCGGACTAGAGCTTCTTGGCGAAGCAGATGCTGAGGGGTGAGTCCTTGTACTGGCCGTAGGGCTCGATGCGCTCCCAACCGCGGGTGGCGTAGAGGGACACGGCCTCGGGTTGCATCAACCCGGTCTCGAGTCGGAGTTGCGCGTAGCCGAGGGTGATGGCGCGGGCCTCGATGGCGGCGAGAAGTGCGGCGCCGATGCCGCGATTGCGCGCCTGCGGGTCGACGTACATGCGCTTGAGCTCGCCCAGGCCGGGGCCGACGGGACGCAACGCCGCGCAGCCGACGGCGTGACCGTCGACGTATGCGACGAGGAACGCGCCGTCGTCGCCTTCGACGCCGTCGGGGACGAGGTCGGGCGGGCGGTCGTCGCCCTCGTAGCGCAGCGCGATGTCGTCCATCAGGCGGTCCATCAGGTCCCACCCGACGGGCGAGCGCGGGTCCTCGTCGACGATCTCCAGTCCCTCGGCCACGGCCCCGAACGTACCGAGTCGTGTCAACCCATGGCGCCCCTCGGGCGTCGGTACGGGTGATGATGGCGGTCGTGTCGACACCCGAGGACGAGGCTGGTGCCACCGGGGTGACCGTGCGCGACCTCTACCGCCAGCACCGGTGGGACCTCGTCCGGCTGGCGTCGCTACTCGTGCACGAACGGGCCGATGCCGAGGAGGTCGTGCAGGACGCGTTCGTCAAGACGCTCGTGGCGTGGGACGGGATGCCCGACCGGCGCAAGGCGTTGCCCTACCTGCGCAGTGCCGTGCTCAACGGTTGCCGCTCCCGGCTCCGTCACCAGAAGGTGGTCGATCGCGCCCCGACCGACAACACGAGTGCCGCGCCGGCCACCCCCGAGCAGGCCGCCGTGGCAACCGACGAACAGCGCCGGGTGCTCGACGCCCTCCGCAGTCTCCCGGCGCGCCAGCGCGAGTGCCTGGTGCTGCGCTACTACCTCGACCTGTCCGAGGCCGAGATCGCCGACACGCTCGACATCTCCGCCGGGTCGGTGAAGACGCACGCCCACCGCGGTCTGGCCGCGCTCGCCGACCGGCTGGAGGAGGACGCATGAGCACCCCTGAAGATCGACTCCGCCGCGCCGCCCGCGCCCGCGCCGCTGGCGTCGCCGAGCCGCCCGACCGGTGGGACGACGTCGAGCACGGCGCCACCCGCCAGCGCCGCCGGCAGCGCCTCACCACACTCGGCGTCACGGCCATCGGTCTGGCCGCCGCAATCGTCGCCGCCATCGTCATCGTCCCCAAGCTCACCCACGAGCCGCCCGACACCATCGCGGCCGGGCCCGGTGGCGCGACGACAACGGTGCCCGCGAGCAATACCACGGCCACCACCGCCGCAGCCATCCCCTTCCCGTACCAACCGCTGTGGCCGTTCCGATCAGTCGACGAAGCACAGCAGTGGCAGTCGGGTGCGGCCGGGCCGCGCGAGCCCTGGCACCTCGACGCCGGGGAGACGGCTCTCAAGTTCAGCGCCGACTTCCTCGGCTACACCGACATCGACACCATCACCAACAAGGCCGAGCGGGCCGACGGCGCCCACATCAGCGTCGGCTACAGCGCGGAGGGCACCGCCAAAGGCACCGCCGCCATCGTTCACCTCGCTCGCATCGGGTCGGGCAAGGACGCGCCGTGGGAGGTCGTCGGCACCGACGACCACGACCTCACGTTGACGACGCCGGGCTACGGCGCCCAGGTCACGTCGCCGATCGCCATCGCCGGCACGATCACCGGCGTCGACGAGAGCCTGCACATCCAGGTGCGACAGATCACGTTCCCGACGCTCGTGGGGGAGCGGTGCTGCCTGCCCGCGGGCGGCCAGAACACGCCGTGGCAGACCACGGTGGAGACAAAGGGCGTGACCGACAAGTTGCTCGTCATCGCCGTGTCGACCGGCGGCCACCTCAAGCAGGTGGAGCGCTTCGCCGTCACCGGCGTGCGCCTCTCGTAGCGCGCGACCGAAGATGAGGGCATGACCCTCGAGCTCGTACCGCTGTGCACCGCCGTCGTCACGCTGGCGCCGCCGATCATCATCCCGGGTACGCCGAACGGCACCCGCCTCATCGGCGAAGTCATCGGCTTCGACGTGCAGGGCGATCGCATCACGGCGCACCTCAAGGGCGCGGCGGCGGCCGACTGGCTGCTGGCCAGCCCGGACGGCACGCTCGGCACCGTCGACGTGCGCGCCACATGGGAGACGGAGGACGGCGCCGTCATCTACGTGCGCTACGGCGGCCGTCTCGACATGTCGGTGTTTCCGGGCGTCGTCTACGTGGCCCCGTTGTTCGACACGGGCGACGAGCGCTACCAGTGGCTCACCCGGATCCAAGCGGCGGCCAAGGGTCGCTTCAGCGATGACATGTTGACCCTCACGTACGACATGTACGAGCTGCGTTAGAAGTCCGGCCTCATGACCGACCTCGACGACTAATCCTGCGGCGCTGCTTACCGCCTACGATCGTGGCTCGTGGAGCCCACGATCTACGAGGCGATGGGCGGGGCGGACGCCGTCCTGACGCTGGCTGAGGCGTGGCACCAACGTTGCCTGGCGGACCCGATCCTGGCGCACCCCTTCGAGGGTGAAATTCATCCGCACCACACTGCGCGTCTTGCCGCCTATTGGTCAGAACAGCTCGGCGGACCAACCACATACACGGAGTCGATGGGCGACTACTCCCACGTCGTTCGGCTGCACACCGGCCACGGGCCCCATGAACAAATGGACGGTCGCGCCGTCGCCGCGTTCGTGCTCGCCCTCGATGACGCCGCAATCCCAACCGACCCGCGTCTGCGGTTCCAGCTCATCGCGTGGTTCACCTGGGCGACCGCGATGCTCAATCACAGATGGACTGCGCCCGACGAGGTGCCGCACGACCTTCCCCTGCCCCCGTGGGATTGGGAGGGCACCGAAGGCTGGTAGACCCGCGCACATCCGTCGAAGATGGGGTATCTGCCCCATGGCGCGGTCGCTGTCGAAGATCCGGGCGATGTTGGCGCTACACGACGCCGCGAGCTGACAGATCGGCCAGCTCGTTGTCGCTCATCCCGAGCAGGCCGCCCCACACCTCGGCGTTGTGTTCGCCGAGCCGGGGCGCACCGGAGGGAGCAGGCGCCGGTTCTCCGTCGAAGCGGGGGACCGGCGCCTGTTGGCGTACCGGGCCCAGCACCGGGTCATCGACCGTGACCAGGTCACCGCGGGCGGCCACGTGGGGGTCGGCGAAGATGTCGGCCGCCGAGTACACGTTGGCCACCGGCACGTCGTCGGCGACGCACAGCGTCTCGATCTCGGCGGCGGTGTGCGACATGGTCCACGCGGTGACGAGGTCGTTGAGCTCGTCACCCGCGGCGGCGCGCATCTGCAGCGTCTTGAACCGGGGGTCGTCGGCCAGCTCCTCCCGCTTCATCGCCCTGCACAGCTTGCGGAAGTTGGCGTCCGAACCCGCCACGATGCAGATGTACTTGCCGTCGCCGGTGGGGTAGTTGTCGAGAGGCGCCGAGTTCACCAAGCGGTTGCCCTCCCGCTCGCGCACGATGCCCATGGCGTCGTAGCCGGCGAGCGTCCACTCGAGGATGCGCATCACCGACCCGGTCAGGCAGGCGTCGATCACCGCACCCCGCCCACTGCCGCCGGCGTCGCGCTTGTACAGCGCCGCCACCGCGGCACCGGCCGCGAACGTGCCGGTGAGGTAGTCGGACACGGTGACGCCCGGACGCACGGGCGGGCGGTCGGGGTACCCGGTGAGATGCATGAGGCCGCCGTAGCCGATGCCCATACGGTCGAGGCCACCCCGCTGCGCGTAGGGCCCGTCCTGGCCGAACACGCTGATCCGCACGATGACGAGCTTGGGGTCGAGGTCGGCGGGCCCGATGTTCCAGCGCTCGAGAGTGCCGGGCCTGAAGTTCTCGCACACGATGTCCGACGTCGCCGCCAGCCGGCGGAACAGGTCCTGGCCCTCGGCCGAGCGCAGGTCGAGTGTCACGCTCTTGCGGCCCCGTCCTTCGACCGACCAGTAGAGCGAGTACTTCCCATCCGCCCCGCCGAACGGCCCGATGGTGCGCATGAAGTCGCCGCCCTTGGGGTCCTCCACCTTGATGACCTCGGCGCCCATCTCGCCGAGCAGGCCGGCGCAGAACGGTGCCGCGATGCGCGTACCGACGTCGAGGACGCGCACGCCCGTGAGCGGGCCTGCGATGGACCCCGTCACTTCGAAGCCTTGTCGCCGCCCTCGTGCTCGGCGAAGACCTCCTTCATCGACGACTTCTGCTTGCGCGCTTCCAACGCGTTGAGCGCGGTCGACGTGTTGTGCATCCAGTGATGCGCCATGAAGTGGTACTTCCAGCTGTCGGCCTTGCCCTGCAGCTCCATGGTGTGGTTGATCGACTCCTTCACCACCTGGGCGGTGGTGGGCGGGACCAGGGCGATCTGCGCGGCCAGCGCTGCCACCGCGGAGGCCAGCTCGTCGCGCGGCACCACCCGGTTGACGAGGCCGAGGCGCCACGCCTCCTGGGCGTCGATCTTGTCGCCCGTGAGCATGAACTCCTTGGCCTTGCGCGGCCCGATCTCCCACGGCTCGACCAGGAGCTCGACGCCGGCGCCCGTCATTTTCAGCACCGGGTTGGAGAACACCGCGTCGTCGGCCGCCACGATCAGGTCGCACATGCACGCCAGCATCAGGCCGGCGGCCACGCAGCTGCCCTGCACGGCGGCGATTGTTGGCTTGCGGAAGTTGTAGATCTTCACGCAGCGGTCGAAGTACATGACCTTCTCGTGGCGGAACTTGCCCTCGGGCGTGTCGCGCATCCGCCGCCACTCGTCGGCCTCGGCCTGACCGACCAGCGCCTTGAGGTCGTGACCCGAGTTGAAGTGCTTGCCGGCGCCCGCCAGCACCACCACGTGCACGGTGTCGTCGGCGTCGGCCTCGTCGAAGGCGGCGTCGAGGTCGTCGATGAGCCCGGTGTTCTGGGCGTTGGCCATCTCCGGCCTGTTCATGGTGATGGTGGCGACGTTGCCGTCCACCTCGTACAGCACGTTCTCGTAGCCCACGGGCCGATGATGTCACGCGTTCAGAGGCGTCCGCCCGACCTGCGAGAATTGCCACCAAATCCTCACGGCCGTCCCTCAACGGCCGATAGGGAATCGACCGACTGATTTGGGGGGAACATGGCCACCGCGACAGAAGAGCTCTCTCACGACGCGTCCGACGCCGAGCTCGAGAAGCTGTTCGAGGAGTTTCCGGTCTCGGGCGTGCCAGGGCACCCTCGGCCGCAGGTCGACCCCGCCATCGCGGCCATGAAGGGCCGCGCCTTGACCCCGTTCACCGTCGTGCTGTGGGTCGTCGTGGCCGCCCTGCTGGGTGGGTCGGCGGCCGCCCTGATCACCCACAAGGCCAAGCCGCCCTCGGCCCCCAAGCTGCTGGCCCGGGCCGCCGCCTTCGTCAAGGCCCATCCCTCGGCCGCGCTGAGCGGCGACATGCGCATCGAGGCCGCCGACAGCCCGGGCAGCAGCTCCAGCGCGGTGTTCCGCTTCCACGTCGACGGCGTCGCCAAGATGCCGGGCCGGGCGCGCATCATCGCCACCGCCGGCGAGAGCGACGGCGCCGACGAAGCGATCACCGTCGACGGCCGGCACTTCGAGCGCCAGGCCGACTCGAAGGACGCGTTGGCCAAGGAGAAGTACGCCGAGATCAAGCCCGACGACACGGCCGGCCGCACCGGCGTTGTGGGCCAGCGCAACCTGCTCGAGGACGCCGACCTGCTCAGCGCGCCCAACCGCATCGGCGACGTGTTGAGCGCGGCCGAGACCCCCGTGGTCGTGTCCCGTGCCAAGGGCGTCAACGTGGTGAAGGCCTCGCTGTCTGCCAGCAAGGCCTACGGCTCGCTGGCCGGCAGCATCAAGGAGGCCACGCTCACGCTGACGGCGCTCAACGACGGCACCGTGCAGCGCACCGTGGTCAACCTCAAGAACTCCGAGGCCAACATCACGATCGAGTACCAGTGGAGCAAGTGGGGCGACAGCGTCGTCATCGAGGCACCGTCGGCCAACGAGATCGATGCCACACCCGACATCGAGGAGGAGAAGGTGGCGGCGTTCAAGGACGCTCCGCTCTTCCAGCCCCAGGCTCTGCCCACGGGTTGGGTGCTCACGGGCGCCAGCGTGCTGAGCGCAGACGAGACCGCCGAGAACTGCCCCGAGGTCGAGGTCGACTACGGCGATCCCAGCAGCCAGGACACCGGCTACCTGACGATCTACCAGCTGGCGGCCACGTGCGCCGACCCGACGGCGCCCCCCGGCTCCTCGGCGTTCGTGGCCGGCCCGTATCGCGGCTTCGTGTCGTCGGACCAGGGCGAGACCGATGCCCAGTTCCTCGCCGGCCGCACGGTCGTCCAGGTGCAGTCCGACCTGTCACCCGCGCAGCTGTCCCAGGTGATGGCGCACCTCGTCCCCCTCAACCTGGCCAAGGCCCCGCTGCCCCTCAGCGGCCTCGGAACCGGCACTTCCGCCTGACGTTAACCGTCGATAACATGTGGCTCCATGAGCCACGGCATCCGCATGGACTTCGACGTGGAGATGAAGACGCGCGACGGCGTCATCCTCCGGGCCGACGTCATCCGGCCTGACATCTCCGCCAAGGTGCCGGCGATCCTCGCCCGCACGCCGTACAACAAGGGCCGGGAGATCAACGGGCTGGTCCACTTCCGGCCGGTGGCGGCGGCCAAGGCCGGGTACGCGTTCGTGATCCAGGACATCCGGGGCCGCTTCGCATCCGAGGGTGAGTGGGACTTCAAGGACCTCACGTCGGCCAACGTCGACGACGGGTTCGACACGGTGGAGTGGGTGGCGTCGGAACCGTGGTGCGACGGCAACGTCGGCATGGCGGGCGGCTCCTACGTGGCCGAGACGCAGATGGCGGCGGCCATGGGCCAACCGCCGCACCTCGGCTGCATCGCGCCGTCGCTGATGGGCGTGGGCAAGGACCGGGCGCTGTCGCACGGCAGCCTGCCGCTGGAGTCGATGGTCGTGGGGTGGATGTCAGGCCTGGCCATCGACCGGCTGATGAAGCTCATGCCGACGGGCGAGCTCAACCCGGCCGACTTCAAGGTGATCATCGACGCGCTGCAGCGGCCCGACCTGGCCGCGTCGGTGCTGCCGCTCAACGACCTGCTCAGCCTCGAGAGCGCGGGCATGCCCCGCTACGCCGACACCTACGAGATGGTCGACAACGTGGCCGGTCTCAAGGGCGAGCAGGAGAAGTTGTTCGCGGTGCCGGCGCTGTGGACGACGGGCTGGTACGACAACGCGGCGGGGGCTGATCAGTTCAACGCCATGCGCCAGGTGGCGGCGACCGACGCGGCACGAACCGGCACCCGGCTGATCTTCGGCGCGTGGACGCACAACTACGCGCTGTCGTTCGTGGGTTCGCTCGGCCTCGGCGCGCTCGGCTCGATGGAGGGCAGTGGCGTCTCGCAGCTGCACCAGCAGTTCTACGACCGCCACCTCCGCGGTGCGGGCACCGACTTCGCGCCCGTGCGTTACTTCGTGATGGGCGCCAACGAGTGGCGGGAGGCCGACGCGTGGCCGATCCCGGGCACCGACCACCAGCGCTGGTACCTGCACAGCCGGGGCGGGGCCAACAGCGCGGGCGGCGACGGCGTGCTGTCGCGCGACGAGCCGACGGCGTCGGAGTCACCCGACCAGCTGACGTACGACCCGCACGATCCCGTGCCGGGCTGGGGCTTCCGCGTGATGTACACCGGCGGCACCACGGTGGCGGGCCCGTTCGACCAGCGACGCGTCGAGCAGCGCAACGACGTGCTCGTGTACACGTCGGCGCCGTTCACGCAGTCGACCGAGGTGGTGGGTGACATCGACGCCCACCTGTGCTTCTCCACCGACGTGCGTGACACCGATCTCATCGCCAAGCTGTGCGTCGTCTGGCCCGACGGCACGTCGCTCAACCTGGCCGACGGTGCGTTGCGGGCGCGCTACCGCGACGGGTTCGACTCGCCGTCGCTGCTCGAGCCCGGCCAGGTCTACGACGTCAAGGTCGGCCTGGGCCCGACCGGCTACCGCTTCGAGCCCGGCATGTCGTTGCGCCTGCAGGTGACGAGCAGCGCCTTTCCCCACCTCGATCGCAACATGAACACGGGCAACCCGAGCGGCGACGACGCCGTCGGCACGGTCGCCCACACCACCCTGTTGCACGACCCATCGCACCCCTCCTACGTCATCGTCCCCGTGCAGCCCGAGCCGGGGCCGATGGTGTTGCCGCTCCTGACCTTCTAGTGCCGTCACGAGCTTTTGGTGCACTACGGCGCATAGTTGGCCCGAAGTGCATCAGAAGCTCGGAAGTTAGGGCTCGCGGGGGAGGCCGAGGACGCGTTCGCCGATGATGTTGCGCTGGATCTCGTTGGTGCCCGCGAAGATCGACGAGGCTTGGTAGTAGAGCCAGCTGCGCTGCCAGCGGCCGTCGCCGGGGTTGCCGTCGGCGCCTCGCCACAATGAGGACGCGCCGCCGAGCACGGCCATGGCGGTGTCGTGGAGGCGCTTGCTCATCTCGCTCCAGTACAGCTTGAGCATGCTGCCTTCGGGGCCCGGCTCGAGGCCGCGCTCGAGCCGCGAAAGGGTGCGCCAGTTGTGGAGCTGGAACAGGCGCACCTCCACGTAGGCCTCAGCCAGCCGTTGGCGGAGGCGGTGGTCCTCGAA
>JAFATL010000531.1 GCA_019243975.1 Actinomycetota bacterium
CCCGGCTCGGTGCCGGCGGTGCTGCCCATCCCCGGCCTGGTCGAGGAAGCGGTCGGCTTCAAGACGCTGGCCGACGCCATCTGGCTGCGCAACCGCGTGTTCCACCAGATGGAGGCGGCCGAAGAGGTCGACGACGAGGAGGAGCGGCGCAAGCTGCTCACGTTCGTGTTCGTGGGCGGTGGCTACGCCGGCGTCGAAGCCCTGGCCGAGCTCGAGTCGCTGGCGCGCGACGCGTGCCGCATCTACCGCACCCTCACCATCGAGCAGATGCGGTGGGTGCTCGTCGACGCGCAGCCCCGCCTGCTGCCGGGCCTCGACGCCCGCCTCGCCCAGTACACGCTGTTCGAGCTGCGCCGGCGCGGCATCCAGGTGCACCTCAAGGTGCGCATGGTCAGCTGCGAGAACAAGCGCGTCGTGCTCGACGACCCGCAGGTGCGGCCGTTCGACGCGGGCACGATCGTGTGGACGGCGGGCCAGCGCCCGAATCCCATGACGGCGCGCATCGGCTTCCCGCTCGACCAGCACGGGCGCATCCCCGTCGACAAGTACGTGCGCGTGCCCGGGTTCCCCAACCACTTCGCGGTGGGCGACAGCGCGGCGGTGCCGGCGCCCGAAGGGGGCCTGTGCCCGCCCACCGCGCAGCACGCCATGCGCCAGGGGAAGCTGGCCGGCCGCAACGCCGCCGCCGACCTGGGCTACGGCAACGCCGCGCCGTTCCGGTACCGCAACCGCGGCCTGTCGGTGACATTGGGGCAGAGCCGCGGCACCACCCAGGTGCGCAAGCTCACCGTCACCGGCTTCATCGCCTGGTGGATGGGCCGCTCGTACCACCTGCTGATGATGCCGGGGCTGGCCCGCCGCTTCCGCGTGGTGACCGACTGGACGATCTCGCTGGTGTTCCCGCGCGACGTGTCGCAGCTGGGCCAGCTGGGCCGACCGACGCCGCTGGCGCCGGTCGAGCCGCAACCCGCCGGGACGACAGCTACGCCGTCCACTCCTTGAGCTGCTCCACGATCTTCACCGGGTCGGGGCCGACCGGCGTGATGCTGAGCACGGTCACACCCGACTCCTTGTAGGCGGCCAGCCGCTCCTTCACGTAGCCCTCGGGTCCGCACAGCGACATCGACTCGAGCAGCTCGGCCGGCACCGCCGCGGCCGCCTCGTCCTTCTTGCCGTCGAGGTAGAGGTCCTGGATGAGCTCGGCTTCCTTCTCGTAGCCGTAGCGGCGCACCAACGCGTTGTAGAAGTTCTTGCCGCGCGCGCCCATGCCACCGACGTAGAGAGCGACCATCGGGCGCACGAAGTCGCGCATGCCCTCGACGTCGTCGCCGATGGCGACGAGTCCACCTGCCACCACTTCCAGCGGCGGACGGTCAGCAGCGCGGTTGGCCGCGCCCTTGGCCAGCGCGTCGCCCCACACCTCCTTGGCCCGCTCGGGCACGTAGAACAGCGGCAGCCACCCGTCGGCCACCGTCGCCGTCATCTCCACGTTCTTCTCGCCCAGGGCGGCCACGTAGATCGGGATGTCGTTGCGCACCGGGTGCACGATCATCTTGAGCGCCTTGCCCAAGCCGGTGCCCTGCCCCTCGGGCAGCGGGATCGTGTACGACGGGCCCTCGTGGTGGAGCACCTCGCGGCGCCACACCTTGCGGCACACGTCGATGATCTCCTCGGTGCGCCCCAGCGGCCGGTCGTAGGGCACGCCATGCCAACCCTCGATGACCTGCGGGCCCGACGCGCCCAGGCCGAGGATGCACCGGCCGTCTGACAGCAGGTCGACGCCGGCCGCCGTCTGGGCGAGAAGCGCCGGCGTGCGCGAGTAGATGGGCAGGATGCCCGAGCCGATCTGCACGGTCTCGGTCTTGGCCGCGACATAGCCCATGACGCTCACCGCGTCGATGCCGTACGCCTCGGCGACCCACACGATGTCGAGCCCCGCCTTCTCCATGGCCACCAGGCCGTCGACGCCCTGCTTGAAGGAACCGGCGTAACTGAGCTGGGTCGACAACTTCATTGGGTGGCCTCCTGAGGGCGTCACTCGGGTATGTACCTGACTCGGCCAAGGACTTGACCAAGCGGTCAAGTATGGTTGCCGCCGTGGAGCGGCCCCGCAAGCAGGAGCAGGAAACCGCCAGGACGGAGGTCGAGGAACTCGGCCCCAACGTGCTGCGGATGCAGCTGCCGATCGCCATGCCGGGCCTGGGCCACGTGAACATGTACGCCCTGCTCGACGACCGCGGCGCCGCCATCGTCGACCCCGGCCTCCCCGGTTCGGCGACGTGGAAGAACATCCAGCAGCGCCTCGGTCAGGCCAACATCAAGGTCAAAGACGTCCACACCGTCATCGTCACCCACTCGCACCCCGACCACTTCGGCTCCGCCCAGCGGCTGGCCGACGCGGCGGGCGCCGAGCTGGTGACGCACGCGGCGTTCCACAACCACTGGATGCCGCACAGCCACGAAGACCTCGACGAGGTCGACCCCGAAGACCTCATGTTGTCGAACCCGTTCGACAACACGCCGTGGGGCTCGAAGCCGTTCCGCCCGCCGATGCGGCGCCGGATGATGTTCCGCATCATGCGCACAGGGCTGTTCAACTCGTGGAAGCCGCCGACGCCCACCACGCGCCTGCGCGACGGCGACGTCATCAAGCTGGCCGGCCGCGAGATGTTCGCCGTGCACACGCCCGGCCACACGCTCGACCACCTCTGCATCCACGACCCCGAAGCGGGCCTGCTGTTCTCCGGCGACCACGTGCTGCCCACCATCACGCCGCACATCGCGGGGATCGGCGCCGGACGCGACCCACTCACCGCGTTCTTCTCGTCGCTCGACCGCGTGGCCGCGCTCCCCGACGTCACCACGGTGCTGCCGGCCCACGGCCGCGAGTTCACCGACCTGCCCGGGCGCACCGAGTCGATCAAGCGTCACCACCACGACCGCATGCAGACCCTGTTCGACGCGTCCAAGGCGGTGGGCCCGACGACGGTGTCGGAGCTGTCCAAGCACCTGTTCCGCAAGGAGCGGTGGGGCCACATGGCCGACAGCGAGACCTACGCCCACCTCGAGCACCTGCGCCTGGCCGGTGTGGCCGAGCGCCACGACCGCAACGGCGAGGCGATCTACGAGGTCACGGGCATACCGTTGACCGCCGGGTAACGGTCACCAAGACTGGGCGCCCATGGGGAGGCAGGGGGGACTGCGGCGGGCTGATGGCTCGGCCGTGCGGCTGTCGACGCCGGTGCGCGACATCAAGCCGCACTACGACGTGGTGGTGGTCGGGTCGGGCTACGGCGGCGGCATCGCCGCGTCGCGGTTGGCGCGCGCCGGCCGCGCGGTGTGCCTCCTGGAACGGGGCCGGGAGCTGCAGCCGGGCGACTACCCCGACACGTTGTTCCGGGCCGGGCGCGAGATGCAGTTCCACAGTCGGCACTTCACGTTCGGCAAGCGCACCGCCCTGTTCGACTTCCGCAGCGGCAAGGGCATCACCGCCCTGGTCGGGTGCGGGCTCGGCGGCACGTCGCTGATCAACGCCAATGTCGGCATGCGCCCCGAACCCGACGTGTTCGCCGAGGGGTGGCCGGCGGCGTTTGCCCACGGCACCGACCCCGCCCTGCTGCAGGGGTACCAGCGCGCCATCGCCATGCTGCACCCGACGCCGTACACGCCCGACGCCACGCATCCCCCGCTGGCCAAGATGGCCGCGCATCAACAAGCGGCCGCCGTCACCGGACAGCAGTACACACCGACCGACATCTACGTCACCTTCAACGACCGCGTGAACGAGGCGGGCATCTTCCAGCCTGCGTGCAACAACTGCGGCGATTGTGTGAGCGGGTGCAACTACGGCGCCAAGAACACCGTCTTGATGAACTACATCCCCGACGCGGTGAACTTCGGTGCCGAGGTGTTCACCGAATGCGCGGTGCACCACGTGCAGGCTCGTCCCGGCGGCCTGGGGTGGGCCGTGTACTTCGATGCGGACGCGGGCCGGAGGCGCTACCGGCGGACGCCCCGGCAGTACGTCACCGCCGACATCGTGGTCTTGGCCGCCGGCACCATCGGCTCGACCGAGATCCTGCTGCGCTCGCGCGAGGCGGGGCTCACCACGTCCGACCGCCTGGGCGAGAAGTTCACCGGCAACGCCGACATGCTCGGGTTCGCCTACGACGCCGACGTGCCCGTGCACGGCGTCGGAGAAGGCCGGCACCGGCCGCCGTTCGAGCCACCGGTCGGGCCCTGCATCACCAGCATGATCGACCTGCGCAACCGCGTCGGCGTGAAGGACAGCCTGGTCATCCAGGAGGGCGTGATGCCCGGCGCCCTCACGCCGATCATGCCGTTGACGTTCCTCGCCGCCAACGCCGTCGAAGGCAACAACTTCGGTCGTCCCATCTGGACCCGGCTGCGGCGCGCCGCCCGCCAGCTGTTCAGCCTGGTGCAGGGCGTGCGGCGCGGTCCGATCGACCGCACCCAGACCTACCTGGTGATGGGCACCGATGACGACGACGGGAAGTTGGTGCTGCACGGCGACGAGGCCCACATCGAGTGGCCGAACATCGGATGCCGCCCGATCTTCCAGCGCAACAACTGCGACCTCGAGAACACCGCCACCGCCATCGGTGCCACCTACCTGCCCAACCCGGCGTGGCAGCTCCTGCGCAAGGAGCTCGTGACCGTGCACCCGCTGGGCGGTTGCGCCATGGCCGACGACGCTGCCTTCGGGGTGGTCGACCACGTCGGCACCGTGTACTCCGGGACGCGAGGCACCGAGGTGCACAAAGGTCTGCACGTGGCCGACGGCGCGGTGATCCCGCGCCCGGTTGGCATCAACCCGTCCCTCACCATCTCGGCCGTGGCCGAGCGCGCCGTCGCGCTCATCGCCCAGGCCAACGGATGGGCGATCGATTGGAGCGTCAAGGCCGTCATGACTCCCACCAACGAGCAGCCAAAGCCCGACCTGCATTTCACCGAGCACATGTCAGGGTCGATCGACCACGGCAACGGCACCACGTCGCACGTCGAGTTCACCGTCACTATCTCGACCGACGACCTCGAGACCTTCGTCTGCGACCCGGCCGCGCCCGCCGAGATCGACGGCACCGTGACCGCGCCGGCGCTCTCGAAGTCGCCCTTGCAGATCACCTCGGGGACGTTCCATCTCCTCGTCGACGACCCCGACCTGTTCGACACGAAGGAGATGCGGTACTCGATGGCGCTCAGCTCCGTCGAGGGCAAGACGTTCCGCCTCGAGGGGCACAAGATCGTCCACCACGACGCCACCTTCGACATGTGGGCCGACACCACCACGCTGTTCA
>JAFATL010000606.1 GCA_019243975.1 Actinomycetota bacterium
ACGGCAACCCGACAGGATACGTGGTCGGGCGCAGAAGTTCAAGCCCCCACCCGTGGAGACTGGGGTGCAGGGTAAAGAATCAGGCCACCCAGGTCAAGGATTGAACTGGGTGACCTGATCGACTACGGGAAACGGGCGTTACTTGAGTTCGACGGTGGCGCCGGCGCCCTCGAGCTGGGCCTTGGCCTTCTCGGCGTCCTCCTTGGACACCTTCTCGAGGACGGGCTTGGGGGCGCCGTCGACCAGGTCCTTGGCCTCCTTCAGGCCGAGGCTGGTGAGGGCGCGCACCTCCTTGATGACCTGGATCTTCTTGTCGCCGGCACCGGCGAGGATGACGTCGAACTCGTCCTTCTCCTCGTCGCCGCCGCCGCCTTCACCACCGCCGCCGCCGCCGGCGGCCGGGGCGGCCGCACCGGCCACGGCCACGGGGGCTGCCGCGGTGACACCGAAGCGCTCCTCGAAGTCCTTGAGGAGCTCGCTCAGCTCGAGGACGGTCATGTTGGAGATCGCGTCGAGGATCTCTTCCTTGGTGGCCATGGTCAGCCTTCTCCTTCTGTTTCTGCAGACTCGGGTGCTGCTTCGTCGGACGGGGTGGGTGCTTCAGCCTCGGGCTCGGGTGCCGCCGGTGCTTCCTCAGCGGCAGGCGCGGCTTCGGCGGCAGGCGCGGCTTCGGCGGCAGGCGCTTCGGCGGGCGGCGCTTCGGCGGCAGGTGCATCGGCGGGCATCGTGTCGATGAGCGCCTTGAGGCCGTAGGCGAAGTTGCGGGGCAGGGCCTGGAGCAGGCCGGCCATCTTCTGCAGCGGCGCAGCCAGGCCGCCGGCCAAGCGGGCCAGCAGCACGTCTCGGGGCGGGATGTCGGCGAGGGCCGTGGTGTCCTGGGCCGACAGGATCGAGCCGCCCAGCAGGCCGCCCTTCACCACCAGGTTCGGGTTGGTGCGGGCGAAGTCGCGCAGCGCCTTGGCCACCGTGACCGCGTCGCCGGAGACGAAGGCGATGGCGGTCGGGCCCAGCAGCAGCTCCTCGAGCTCCTCCAGGCCGGCCTCGCGCACGGCGAAGCGCACCAGGGTGTTCTTGTAGATCTTGTACTCGCCGCCCGCGTCCCGCAGGGAGCGGCGCAGCGTGGCCAGGTCCTTGACGGTCAGGCCCCGGTACTCGGTGAGGATGGCGGCGTCGGACGCCTCCAGCTTCCCCTTGACCTCTGCCACGACCGCGACCTTTTCGGGCCTCGGATTGTCTTGCATTCGTCTCCTCGTCGGGCGGCCCTACGGCCTTTGAGCGCTACGCGCACCGGATGTCTGTGGTGACTGATTCAGTTGTGAGCGGAACAGGCTAGCTGGGCGTGCCCGCCTCGGCCATCTCGTCTTCGGTGATGCGGGTGCGGTTGGGGTCGATCTTCACGCCCGGGCCCATGGTGGTGGCCAGGGTGACCGACTTGATGTACTTGCCCTTGGCTGCTGCCGGCTTGGCCCGCTGCACCTCGTCGAGCACGGCCCGCACATTGTCGAGCAGGGCCTTCTTCTCGAAGCTCTTCTTGCCGACAGGCACGTGGATGTTGCCGAACTTGTCGGTGCGGTACTCGACCCGGCCGCCCTTGAACTCGGACACGGCCTTGCCCACCTCGGTGGTGACGGTGCCGGTCTTGGGGTTGGGCATGAGTTTTCGGGGGCCCAGGATGCGGGCCACCTTGCCGACCTGACCCATGAGGTCGGGCGTGGCGATGGCGATGTCGAAGTCGAGGAAGCCGCCCTGCACCCGCTCGACGAGGTCGTCGGCGCCCACTACGTCGGCGCCGGCTTCACGAGCCTCCTCGGCGGCCGGACCGCTGGCGAACACCGCGACCCGCACGGCCTGGCCGGTGCCGCCCGGCAGCGACACGGTGCCGCGCACGATCTGGTCGGCCTTGCGGGGGTCGACGCCCAGGCGCATGGCCAGCTCGACGGTCTCGTCGAACTTGGCCGTGGACAGGCCCTTGAGCACGTCGACGGCTTCGCCCGGCCCGTGCAGGTGCTGGCGGTCGAACCGCCGCTCCGCGTCCGCGTACCGCTTGCCCTTGGTGGTCATGTCCCCTACTTCCCGACCTGGATGCCCATGGACCGCGCCGTGCCCGCCACCTGCTTCTTGGCGGCGTCGATGTCGTTGGCGTTGAGGTCGGGCATCTTGGTCTGGGCGATCTCGGTGAGCTGTGCGTCGGTGATGGAGCCGACGATCTCCTTGCCAGTGGTCGACGCGCCCTTCTCGAGGCCGGCGGCGGCCCGCAGCAGCACCGGCGTGGGCGGCGTCTTGAGGATGAACGAGAACGACCGGTCTTCGAAGATGGTGATCTCGACGGGGATCACGCTGCCCCGCTGGTTCTCGGTGGCGGAGTTGTACTGCTTGCAGAACTCCATCGTCTGCACGCCGTGGGGGCCGAGGGCCGTGCCGACGGGCGGCGCGGGGGTGGCCGCCCCGGCGGGCAGCTGGATCTTCACGATGGCGGCGACGCGCTTCTTGGCCATGGCTCTTCTGGGTCCTCTTCCTGCGTTTTGTGCGCGCTACAGCTAACTAGAGCTTGGCGACTTGAGCGAATTCGAGCTCGACCGGGGTCTCCCGCCCGAAGATGTTGACGAGCACCTTGAGCTTGAGCTGGTCCTCGTTGATCTCGGCGATCTGGCCCGAAAAGTCGGCGAAGGGACCCTCGCGCACACGGACGCTCTCGCCCACCTCGTACTCGAGGCGGGGGCGGGTCTTCTTGACCTCGGCGCCCTCCGGCTTGACCTGCAGGAACGTCTCGACGTCGCGGCGGGACAGCGGCGTGGGCTTGGCGCCCAGGCCGACGAAGCCGGTGACGCCGGGCGTGTTGCGCACGACGTACCACGAGTCGTCGTCGAGGTCGCAGCGCACCAGCAGGTAGCCCGGGAACATCTTCTTGGAGACGACGACCTTCTTGCCGTTCTTGAACTCGATGACGTCTTCGACCGGGATGACGACCTCGAAGATGCTCTCCTCCATGTTCATGGAGGCGATGCGGCTCTCGAGGTTGGTCTTCACCTTGTTCTCGTAGCCCGCGTACGTGTGCACCACGAACCACTGGCCCGGGCGGTCGTAGGGGCTCTCGACGGGAACGGTGTCGTCGTCGTCACCCTCGCCCTCGTCGTCGAGCAGGTCCTCGACATCGACAGCTTCGCTGTCAGTGACGTCAACGGCTTCGGCTTCGACGGCCTCGCCGTCGGTCGACGGTTCGACGATGGCGTCGGCGACCTCCGCAGGCGCGACGTCCTCCTCGACGGCCTCGGCCGGCTCTTCGGTTTGGGTGTCGGTGAGGTCGCTCATTGCTGCTTGAAGATGATGAGGATCGCCTTGGCGAACCCGAGGTCGAGCAGGAGGATCATCCCCATGAACAGGATGAGCGTGACGAGCACGACGACCGAATAGCTGACGGTCTCGGCGCGTGTGGGCCACGCCACCTTGCGCAGCTCGGCCCGCACCTCGCGAAGGAAGTCACGGGGCTTGGTGCGCTGTGACGCCGGCTTGGGGGCGGGACGCTGTTGCTGGGGGCGCTTCTGAACGGCGGGCGCGCCGTCCTCGCCCACCTGTCCTTGGCGCTGCATCATGCGCTTCATCTGTCGGTTCACGGCTGGACCTCGTCACCTCGCGGTGCGTTACGGGCGAGCAGGGCAGGAGGGACTCGAACCCCCAACCGCCGGTTTTGGAGACCGGTGCTCTGCCAAATTGAGCTACTGCCCTCTGAAGCGGGGGTTCTAACGGCTTCCGAGAATAGCAGCACGCCCGCCGAAATCTCCCGGCGGGGTCAGCCGGCGAGGCGGACCTTGTCGCGGCTGCGGTGGGCCAGGACGAGCGCCCCGGCGGCGCCGGCGGCGGCGGTGGCCACGGCGATGCCGCCGAGGTAGGCGGCCCGGCGGCCGGTGAGGAGCGAGCGGATCGCCCCACGCTCACCGGCCGCTTCGAGGTTGGCGAGGATGCCGCTG
>JAFATL010000749.1 GCA_019243975.1 Actinomycetota bacterium
CTCGCCTATGTCGAGCACCGCGTCTTCCCCGGCGGGTGCTTCATGGTGGCGACCCTGTCGGAGTTCGACAGCCGGCCGGGCCCCGTGCGCGACGCACTACGGCGGGCCCGGCGGGGCTGGCTGAAGCTGCTCGAGCGCAACGCGCAGGTCGCCCAGGAGGCAGGCCACATCGCCGATCAGCCCGCGGCGCCGCTCGTGGCCTTCGAGATCGACGCCCTGTTGTCGATGGCCAACGTGCAGCGCAACATCACCGACGACATCGCTGCCCTCGACGACGCCCGCCGCCTGATCGATCTCAGATTGGGCCGGCCGGCGAAGCGGCGGGGGGCCTGAGAATCCCATTCTCAATTTTGGTAGCGCCGCACTCATAAACGGTGTTTAATGCTCTTGTGCAGGGGCGACGGCGCGGGGGCGTCGGGGCAGCGTTGACCCGAGAGCAGATCATCGACGTGGCCGAGGACATGGCCCGCCGCGAAGGTCTCGAGAGCGTGACGGTCCGGCGTGTCAGCGCGGAGATCGGTGTCACCGCCGCCGCGCTGTACTGGCACCTGGAGGACAAGCAAGACCTCGTGCGCGCGTTGGTCGACCGCGCCTCAGCACGCATCGAGCGGCCCGGGCCGGAGTACGGCACCTGGTACGAGCGCCTGGTGCGCTTCTACCTGTCGACCCGGGAGGAGTTCTCCGCGTACGCCGGTCTGAGCGGCGCGCTGATGACGGCCGAGCCCACTGACGCCACGCTGCAGAACTGCCTCTTCGTGCTCGAAGTCTTGCAGGACGCCGGGTTCGACGAGCCCACCGCGCTGTCGCTGTTCGACACGTTGTCCACGTTTTCGTGGGGGCATCTGATGATGATCGACATGTCCCGCATCAACGTGCAGCGGGCAGGCAGCGAGGGCTCGGCTGCCTACACCCAGCGGGTTCGGGCGCTGATCAACGACCGCCCCGAGTATGCGGTCTTCGTTCGATCACTGCGGCATTTCAACGACCGCCGGAACGAGACGCAGCTCGTGCGCGGCATCGAGCTCATCGTCACCTCTGCCGCCGCCGCGTCGGGCATTTCGGTTCCATCGTCATCGAGGTTCGCGTACGCCACCTGAGCAACGTCTGGGGGAAAGCAGTGCCACCGTTCTTTCAATTCCGACTGTGGCTGCGGGAGAGCCCGCCCACGGAACGACTCCTGGCCGCAGGAGCTTTGAGCGTCGCGCTGCTGTTCATCGCTCTCGCATTGGTGCCGGTGGCGCGGAACCACGATGCCGCTGGGACCAGCCTCGGCATCGCCGGCAGTCAGGCCACGAGCGCGACAACGACCCCCGCCGGCGAGCGAGCGGCCGCGGTCGACGGTGCCACCGACTCGCCAGCCTCCCCGGGCGCGGCGGTCAGCGGCAGCACCGCCACGCGGTCGGCGGCGCGCGGGTCGACTGGCGTGGCGTCTGGCGGTGGCGCCACCGCCACTGCTGCCGGGACTGCCGAATCGTGCGCAGGACTAACGGCGAGCGGCCCCGGCATCACGCCCACCGAAGTCCTCATGGACGTGTCGACGCTCTCGCTGGCGGGGCCGATCGGCAACTCCCAGTTCGACATCCGACCGGACCTCCACCAGATCGCCACCGCCCTCAAGGACGAGGTCAATGCCACCGGAGGGCTGGCTTGCGGGCGCAAGCTGCGCATCAACATCTACGACGTCAACCCGCTCGACACCAACGACGCCCAGGCGAAATGCCTGCAGATGGTGGCGGACAAGCCCTACATCGTCATGGACTTCGGCGGGTACCTCGGCCAAGCCACGCGTGCCTGCTTCGTGCAGAACAAGCTCCCGATCATCAGCAGCGTGGCGTTCGACACCGCCGAGTTCAGGTCCGCCTTCCCCTACGTCGTGTCCCCCCGCAACTTCGCCGAGGACCAGGCCCGCGACGCGATTTTCGGACTCAAGGACCGCGGTTTCTTCGCAGCGCCGAAGTTTCAGAAGCTCGGGCTGCTGGTCGAGAACTGCATTCCGGCCGTCGCCAAGAAGGTCGACGACTACCTCGCCCGGGCGGGCATCAAGGCGGCCCAGATCAGCAAGTTCACGCTCGACTGCAACCCGGCCGCCGCCAACAACCAGATCGCCCAGGCCGTGCTGCAGCACAAGGCCGACGGCGCCAGCCACGTGATCTTGGCGACCGCCAACAACAACGCCCAGACCTACACGCGGCTCGCCAACTCACAGGGCTTCCACCCCACCTACGGCGTCTCGGACCTCGGCGAGGGCGTCACGCCGTCGGGCGCGAAGAACTGGGACGCCAGCTTCGACGGGGCGATCGGCATCACCAGCACCCACACGGGCGAGACGTTCTCGGGCATGCGCAACGCCAAGGTCGACCGGTGCGACCAGATCATGAAGCGCCACGGCGTGGCCGGCTTCACCAGCGAGGCGAAGGACCTGGCCTTGCTCGCCTTCTGCGACCTGTACGACTTCATGACCGCCGCCATCAACAAGGCCGGGAAGAACCCCGTTCGCACCAGCTTCGCCACCGGGATCACCCAGATCGGTGAGTTCAAGACCGCCTACGCCGGCGACGCGGTGTTCAACCGGCCCGACAAGTACACGGGCGGCGACTTCCAGCGGGCCATCCAGTACCACGCCGACTGCGTGTGCTGGAAGGTGCTCGATGCGTTCAAGCCGGCGTACCCGGAGTAGCCGACCGTGACCTCGGGACTGATCCTCGGCGTCATCACGGGCCTCACCTACGGCCTTCTCGCGGTTGGCATCGTGCTCATCTTCAAGGCCAACCGCTTCATCAACCTGGCCCACGCCCAGCTGGGCACGCTGTCGGCCCTGCTCCTCGCCCGCTTCGTCCTCAACAACGGGTGGAGCTGGTGGATCGCTTTCCCCGTGGTGGTCGCGGTGGGCGCGGCGACGGCGCTGGTGATCGAGCGCTTCATCATCAGGCCGATGCTGCGCAAGAAACGGCACACGGTCTCGCTGCTCCTGGTGACTGTCGGCGTCGCGCAGCTGCTACTTGCGCTGACGTACGTGAAGAGCCTTACGCCCAACCAGACCGCCGTGAACCTGCGCGGGTACCCGGTGCCCTTCGACACGCACGTCAACCTCGGGGCGTTCGTGCTGCGGGGCGAGCACGTGCTCATCCTGATCCTCGTGCCGTTGGTCGTGGCCGGGCTGGCGGCCTTCCTGCGGTTCACGGTGTGGGGCAAGGCGATTCGAGCCGCCGCGTCGAACCACGACGCCGCCCGGCTGTGCGGCATCCCCGTGTCGCGCGTCAGCGCGGTGGCATGGGGCATCGCCGGCGGGCTCAGCGCCATCACCGCCGTGCTGCAGGCGCCCAGCCAGGGCACGTTCGACGCCGCCGCCCTCGGCCCCGCGCTCTTGTTGCGGACGCTTGGCGCGGCGGCGTTCGGTGGCTTCACCAGCATCCCGCTGGCGTTGGTCGGCGGTCTCGTGATCGCGATGGGCGAGCACCTCACGCTCGGTATCAAGCACCAGACGGGCCCGGCCGAGCTCGTGGTGCTGCTCACCGTCATCGGCATCCTCTTCGTCCGGGGTAGGGCCATCACGGCGTCGGCCTACGACGCCGGCGTGGCGCCAGAGGAGGCCGCCCCCGTACGCGTTCCCGCGGCCGCGGCGGGGCGCGCTTTCACCCGGTGGTCACCGCGCACGCTCACGGGGCTCCTCGTGTTCGGCGCCGTGCTCGTGCCCGTCATGCCGTTCTTCGACTCGAACAGTCATCGGTTCCAGCTCGTCATCACGCTCGTGATGGCCATTGCCGGAGTGGCGCTCACGATGCTGCTTGGTTGGGCGGGCCAGATCAGCCTCGGGCACTACGCGCTGCTCGGCCTGGGCGCTTACCTGATGGCGAAGCTCCAGGCCCACGGGTTGTCGTTGCCGATGATCCTGTTCTTCGCGGGCGCGGCCGGCGCACTGACGATGGTGATCATCGGACTGCCCGCCCTGCGCCTGCAGGGCCTGACGCTGGCGTTGACGACACTCGGGTTCGCGGTGGTGGCGCCGATCTGGCTGTTCCAGCAACCGTGGTTGGGCGCCCGCGGCCAGACCGCGGTCTACATCGACCCGCCCGGGTTCGCCCACCTCGTCACGTTCGGCTCACAGCTCAGCGTGTACTACGCAACGCTCGGCTTCCTGGCCCTCACCGTGGTCGTCGCGCTGCGGATCAGGCGCGGCCTGCCTGGCCGGCTGATCCTGGCCGTGCGCGACAACGAGACCGCGCTGGCGACATACGGCTTCGTCCCCGCCACGGTCAAGCTGATGATCCTGGCCGTGTCGGGCGCCATCGTCGCCATGGCCGGAGTGTTGTGGGCGTGCTCGTGGCGCACCGTGTCGATCGATCTGGTGCGTCCCGAGTCGTCGCTCATCCTCCTCGCCATTCCCGTCATCGGCGGCCTCGGGTCGATCCCCGGTGCGGTGGCGGCCGCGTGTCTCGTGTACCTGCCCGCCTTCTTCATCAGCCCCCACCTGCAGGGCCTGTTCGGCAGCTTCGGCCACCAGGTCGGGTTCCAACTCGCGCTGGCCGGGCTCGGCCTGATCGTGTTCCCGCTGTCCTACCCGGCCGGCCTGGCCGGCGTCGGCCGCGACGTCTGGCAGAAGGTGCTCGACCGCGTCGCCCGTTCGGCGGTGCGCGGCGACGAGGGGCCGCGCGACGACCGCCCCCTCGTCGTCACCGACATCGTCAAGCAGTTCGGGGGACTCGACGTCCTGCGAGGCGTGAGCATCGACGTGAGCCCGGGCGAAATCGTCGGCCTCATCGGCCCCAACGGCGCCGGCAAGACCACCCTCATGAACATCATCTCGGGCAACCTCGACGCCGATGGCGGTGAGGTGGCCGTGTTCGGTCGGCCCGTCACCGACCTTGCCCCCGAGCTCCGCGCCCACTTCGGTCTGGGCCGGGTCTACCAGGAGGCCAAGCTGTTTCCCGGCCTCACCGTGCGCGAGACCCTCCAGGTGGCGCTGGCGCGCACGCAGCGCGTCGGCGTGCTGTCGGTCGTGGT
>JAFATL010000733.1 GCA_019243975.1 Actinomycetota bacterium
GGATGCATTTCCAGGGGCAGATGTCGACGCAGCCTTCGCACAGGATGCATTCGGCTTGGTCGATGTGGAGGAACTGTTTGGGTTTGACCGCGCCGGTGAGGTAGGAGGGGTCGACCTCGTGCAGTTCGTAGTCGGTGGCGAAGTCCGGCATCGGCGGATTCGCGTCCGTGCGGGCCATGCCTACGGCTCCCTACGCTGCGCCATTGCGGCCTCCGGCCATGGCTCCGCTCCGTCCGCACACATGCCTATCGCTCCCTGGGCTGCATACCGGGAGTTTATTCGGTCCTCACCGCGAAAATGTGAGGACGCGGGTCAATGGAGGATCGGGCCCGTGTCGACGGCCTCGAACGCCGCCCCGGGCACGCTCTTGAGCTGCGCGAGATCGTTGTCGTCCCACCGGGGGTCGGCCGCACCGGTGACGTACCAGTTCGATCCGTTGTCGGCGACGATCATCCCGTAGCGCTTGAGCGCGTCGACGACCACACGGGCCTGTCCGTGGAACGCCGACGTGTCGAAATTCGCCTTGAGCCGGAGGCGTAGGCCCATCGGCGGAAGGCTCGGATCGGTCGACGAGGACGCGAAGTGCGTGGCGGGCGACACGTAGGCCTTCTGCGTGCGCGGGACGGTGACGCGCAACGCGTGGGTGATCTTCCCCGGCCGCGCGAGCCCGGGCAGGATCGGCAGGCCCGCCGCGTCGGCCGACGTCCACGTGGCCGGGCGCAGGTTGTCGCCGCGAAGATCGAACACCGCGCCCGAGCCTGCGGTGGGCTGCCCGTTGTTCCAGTTGGCGTCATACAGCTCGTAGAGCACGCACGCGTCCTTGTCGACCATCAGGGCGTGGCGGTCGCCGCTGGCCTGTTGGCCGCCCTCGATCGGCGTCTCCGGCCCGAACGGGTACGGGCCAGGGTCGCTCTCGTCGGCGTAGTCGAACGTGGGACGGACCTTGCCGTGGCTGCCGGCCACGACGGTGTACGGGATGCCGTACGGCATCGCCTCGCCCGACGGCCCGAAGTCGGGGTGCAGCCGCGCGCTGGCCCCGTTCATGTTCCCCATCCACGCCCCGCTGTGCGCGTTCACGGGCAACCCCGACACATCGGCGTGCCACACGTTGTCCGACGGCAGCACCGGGCACCCACCTGCCCCCGGCACCGAACTGGCGCCCGCGCCGGTCGGGAGCAGGGCCAACCCGGCGGCGAGCGTCAGGGCGCCGCCGGCGCGGAGAGCGGTGCGGGCACGGCCCATGTCACGAGGTGTCGTGCTACTTGCCCAAGACCTTGAGGACCTCGTCGTGGAGGTGGCCGTTGGTGGCGAGGGCGTGTTCGGCGGGCAGGGACGCACCGCCGTCCATCGAGGTGACGCGGCCGCCTGCTTCCTCGACGATCAGGTTGGGGGCGACGAGGTCCCAGTGGTAGCCGGGTTCGATGGCGATGTCGACGGCGCCTTCGGCCACGAGCAGCAGCGACCAGAAGTCACCGAAGCCGCGGACGCGCCAACACTGCTTCGCCAACGCTTGGTAGCGCGTGCTGAACAGCATGCGTTCCCAACCGGACGACAGCTGCGCGTCGGCGAGCGAGGTCACGCCCGACACGCGGATGCGCTCGCCGGGGTCATCTGGCGCGCCGTCGGCGGAGGCGTTGGCGATGAACGCGCCCTCGCCTTTGGCCGCGTACCAGCGACGGCCCAAGGCCGGTGCTGACACCACGCCGACGACGCCGACGCCATCGCGTTCGGCGGCGATCAACGACGCCCACACGGGAATGCCGCGCACGTAGTTGTGGGTGCCGTCGATCGGGTCGAGCACCCACCGAAGCCCGCTGGTGCCGGCGGCCTCGCCGAACTCTTCGCCCAGCACGCCGTCGTTGGGTCGCACGTTCGAGAGGTGGGCGCGGATGGTCTCCTCAGCGGCGCGGTCGGCGGCCGAGACCAGCGACATGTCCGGCTTGCTCTCGATCTTCAGATCGCGGTCACGGAAGCTGGCGGCGGTGATCGTGTCGGCGATGTCCGCCAGCTCGAGCGCCAGCTCCAGGTCCTCGTTCACCGATTCACCCCCCGGTGCCGGAGCGTCAGTCTTCGATGGGGAGGCGGCCGGCGGCGAGGGCCTTGGCCACCGAGGCGGCGATGCCGGGGCCGTCGAGGCCCAGGTCGATGTGGATCTGGGCGGGCTTGCCCTGGGGGATGAACGCCGCGGGCGTGCCCAGCATCAGTACGGGCGGGGCGTGGCGGCCCTCGTCGAGGCCGGCCAGGGCGTCGGTGATGTGCGAGCCGGCGCCGCCGACGCGCACGCCGTCCTCGGCGGTGACGACCAACGGGAACGTCGCCGCGTCCATGAGCATCGCCGGGTCGAGCGGGTTGACGACGCGCACGTCCCACACGCAGCACGAGATGCCGTCGCCCTCGAGGATGTCGGCCGCCTCCTCGCACGCCTCGACCATCTTGCCGACGGCGAGGATGCAGGCGTCGGTGCCGGCGCGAACCTTGCGGGCGTTGAGGCCGGTGCCGATCTCGTCGAGCCCGACCTGCCGGGCCGGACCCTTGGGCCAGCGGATGGCCACCGGGCCCTCGAGGTCGAGCGCCTCGGCGAACATCACCTTGAGGTCTTGCGCCGACGACGGAGCGAAGATCGTCATGCCCGGGATGCGCAGGCACAGCGCCATGTCGAGCACGCCGTGGTGCGACGGCCCGTCGTCGCCGGTGATGCCGGCCCGGTCGAGGGCGAACACCACGTGCTGCTTGTGCAGCCCGACGTCGAGATTGGCCTGATCGAACGCACGCGAGAAGAACGTCGAGTACACGGCGACGACCGGGTGCAGCCCGCCCATCGCCATGCCGGCGGCGGCGGTGATGGCGTGCTGTTCGGCGATGCCGACGTCGAGGAACCGCTCGGGGTACTTCTTCTGCAGCGGCAGCAAACCCGTGGGCCCGGGCATGGCTGCGGTGATCGCCACCAGCTTCGGGTCCTTCTCCGCCGCCGCGAGCAGCGCCTCCGTGAACGACACGGTCCATTGGGCCGGCGGCGGTGACGACGTCTGCGCCGACGTCGACACGACCTTGAGGTCGTGCAGGTTCTGCTCCTCGTCCTCTTCGGCCGGCTTGTAGCCCTTGCCCTTCTTGGTGAGGACGTGCACGACGATCGGGCCGTCGTAGTCGGCGGCGTGGCGCAGGGCCTGCTCGATGCCCGGGATGTCGTGGCCGTCGATCGGGCCCGTGTAGCGCACGCCCAGGTTCTCGAAGAACGCCATCGGCTCGAGCAGCTCGCGGATGGCGGCCTTCACTCCCTGCAGGCTCGAGTAGGCGTACTCACCCAGACCGGGGACACCGCGCAGGCGCTGCTCGAGCCGCGCCCTCGCCGCGACGTACGACGGGTTGAGGCGCAGTCGGCTCACACCCTCGCTCAGCCGCGAGATCGTCGGCGCGTACGACCGGCCGTTGTCGTTCAGCACGATGACGACGCGCCGGCCGCTGTGGCCGAGGTTGTTGAGGCCCTCGAACGCCATGCCGCCCGTCATCGCACCGTCGCCGACCACGGCCACGACCTTGCGGCCCCGCTCGCCGTTGCGGTCGAAGGCCGTGGCCACGCCGTGGGCGTAGCTCAGCACCGTCGACGCATGGCTGTTCTCGATCCAGTCGTGCTCGGACTCTTTGCGGTTGGGGTAGCCGGAGAGGCCGCCCGCCTGGCGCAGGCTGGAGAACAGGCTGCGCCGGCCGGTGACGAGCTTGTGCACGTAGGCCTGGTGGCCGGTGTCCCACAGGATGACGTCGCGCGGCGAGTCGAAGACTCGGTGGAGGGCGAGGGTCAGCTCGACGGCGCCCAGGTTGGACCCCAGGTGGCCGCCCGTGACCGACACGGTGTTGACGATGAAGTCACGGATCTCGGTGGCCAGCTGGCGCAGTTCATCCTGGCCCAGCGCCTTGAGGTCGGCGGGGCTGTTGACGCGTTCGAGCCACATGTCGCTTCCACGCTATCCCTTGGCCACCCCCATCAGACATCGCAGGCCGGGGGGTAGGTTCACGCCATGCCGACTCCCAGGGAGGCGCGCGACGCAGGGCGCAGCGCTGTGCAGGGCTTTCGCCGCTCGTTGGCCCAGCGCGCCGTCGACGCCCTCGAGAACCACGACCCCGAGCTGCTCGACAGCCTGGTCGAGGTGGGCGTGGTGCGGCGGGAGTGGGTGGAGGAGGGGAAGGGCCCGATGTCCACATCCGCTCCCCTCGAAGTGGTGGAGCGCCTCCTCGAGCGGTCGGTCGAACGCCGCCCGTCGCTGCTCTCCCGCCTCGGGCTGTCGACCATCCAGGTGTTGTCGACGTCGAGCGAGGAAGCCAGTGACGAGGCGGGTGCTCCGGCCCGCATGGTGGTGGCGTTCACCGACCTCGAGGGGTTCACCCGGTTCACCGCCGCCCAGGGCGACGAGGCGGCCAGCCAGCTGCTCGCCGACCACCACCGGCGAGTCGGGCCGATCGTGCGCAGCCGTGGCGGTCGGGTGGTCAAGCGGCTGGGCGACGGCCTGCTGCTGACGTTCCCCGAGCCCGAGGCCGGCGTGCTGGCCTGCCTCGAGTTGGTCGCGGCGCAGCCCGATCCGCTGCGCCTGCGGGCGGGCCTGCACTACGGCGACATCGTGACGACCCGCGACGACGTGATCGGGCACGTCGTCAACGTGGCCGCCCGGGTGGCCGAGTCGGCCAAGGGCGGCGAGGTCCTCGTGACGGTCGACGTGCGCGAGGCCGCCGCCGACTCGTTGCCGCAGGTGACGTTCGGCCGGGCTCGCCGCCGTTACTTCAAGGGCATCGACGAGGCCGTGTCGGTCTGCCCCGTCTCTCGCTGACGGGCAGCCACGCGAGCACTCAGGTAGGGCGTGGCCACCCGGGCGATCGAGTAGCCGATCGTGAGCACCAGCGCGCCGCCCGCGGCGTCGAGCCAGTAGTGGTTGGCCGTGACCACGATGGCGAACAGGGTGGCGAAGGGATACAGGATCAGCAGCACGCGCAGCCACCGCTTGCGCACGCCGGGCAGCAGCACCAGCGCCGACCAGCTCGACCACGCGAAGTGCAGGCTGGGCATGGCTGCGTACTGGTTGGAGATCTTCTGCATGGTGCCGGAGTCGAACGACCACAGGCCGCCGTACTTCTGCAGCGTGTCGACGAAGCCGTAGTGGTGCGGCGCCATCGTCTCGAGCAGGCGCGGCGGCATGAGCGGGAAGAACGCGAAGCCGATGAGGGCGAGGGCCGTGGTGATGGCGAGGGTGTTGCGCCATTGCGGGTACCGCGCCGGCATGCGCTTGAACAGCCACACCAGGGCGAAGATGGTGACGATGAAGTGGAACGTGCCGTAGTACACGTCCCAGAACTGGATGAAGGTCTTCCAGTGCAGGAACAGGTGCTGCACGTAGCGCTCGTGGAAGCCGTGCACGAAGCGCTCGACGGCGATGACGCGCTTGGCGTTGTGGAACGCCTGGATGTGGGCGTTGGCGTTGAGGCCGCGGTTCCGTACGAGCGTGTACACGCCGTAGAACGCGGCGATGTAGAGCAGCTCCCGCCACCACCGCAGGCGCGGCGCGGCGTCGGTGTCAGGCAAGGACGCGCGTGCGGGCCGACCGGCCGCCCACCGCGAAGGCGGGGGCACCGAGCAGGCTGACCACCAGGTTGATCGCGTAGAACAGCAGGCCCAGGGCGACGGCGTGGGTGGCCGTGACGCCGAGGGGGTGCAGGAACACCACGAGCGCACCTTCGCGCACACCGAACCCGCCGATCGAGATGGGCAGCACCTGCAGGATGGCGACGGCGGGGAAGAAGGCGAGGATGGCGGTCCAGCCGACGTGCAGGCCCAGGGCCTCGGAGGCGAAGTAGGCGGTGACCATCACGGCGAGCTGGTAGGCGAAGCCGGCCGTGAGCACCTCGAGCGCCAGCGCGGGCCGCTCCTTGAAGCGAGCCAGTCCAAGATGAATGGCGCCTGTGAAGCGGCGCCACCCTTCGGTGCTGGCCAGGCGCCCGCCGATGCGCTTGCTGGTCGCGGCCGTGAGGAGGCCGGCGAGGAGCACGAGGGTGACGATGGCGACGGTGACGGCGAGGCCACTGGCCCGGTGCAGGTGCCGCAAGCCGGGGTTGACGGCCAGGGCGCCCAGTGTGATGGCCGGAAGCACCAGCCACCCGGTGAGCCGTTCGACGACGACGGATGCGAATGTGCCGGGCACGTCGTGGTTGGCCGACGACAGCCGGCTCACGCGCAGCACGTCGCCACCGACCGTCGAGATGAGCACGTTGCCCACGAACAAGCTCGCCAGGTAGTGCTTCACCAAGGTCGACAGGCGCGCCTCGAGGCCGAGGGCGGCGAGGACGCGCTGCCACCGAATCGCCGACAACACGATGCCGACGAACGTGACGCCGAGCGCCGCCGCGACCCACAAGAACGTGTGCGGGTGACCCGGCGGCAGCAGCGACGAGAGATGGACGCGCGGTACGAGAATGGCGAGGATCACACCGGAGGCCACGATCCGGGCCACCGCCATCACCCTTCGGCGCACCGCGTTGTCGCCTGCCAACTACCAGCCTCCAGGAGTCGAGAACCCCCGTTAGCGTAGGCGCTCATGCGCGCATTCGTCTTCACTCTTCTCACATGCGCGGCCCTGGTCATGACCGGTTTGACCGGGTGTGGGAAGGACCGGACGGGCGGCCCCCGGGGCACCCCCGACGCGGTGGTGACGGGGGCGACCGACGCCACCTTCCGGGCCGGGCGGGCCGACGTGCAGGCGGCCACCGCCGACACGACCAGCTCGGGGTGGGTCGACCTGGCGCGCCGCCAGGCGCACGTCACCCTCGCAGGCCGCGATCCGGGCGGCGCACCCGTCCTGCTGCGCGACCCGCTGCTCGCCGTCGAGCTGCTGCGGGGGGCCACGCAGATCGAGGAGTACGGCGGCGCCGAGGTACGGGGGGCGTCGACGATTCGGTACCAGTTCGAGGTGGACCCCAAGCGCGCGTCGGTGGGGCCGCTGGTGGTCGGCCTGACGCGCGCCACGTTCTACGCCGACGCGTGGATCGACAGCGCCGGGCGCGTGCGCCAGGTGGTGGTGCCGCTGAACATCAGCGAGACGCGGCCGGTCCGGCGCTCGTCGCGTGTGCCGGCCGCGATAACGGTGCAGTTCTTCGACTACGCCCAGGAGGGCCGATGACGGTGCAGCTGGAGCTTCTCGAGCGGGGTGAGGGGGCGGAGCGGCATCTGTTGCTCGTGCACGGGTTCACCGGCGCTCGTGACGACTTCGAGGATCACATCGACGACCTGGCCGCGCTGGGCTGGCACGTGGTGGCGCCTGACCTGCGGGGCCACGGGCAGAGCGACCATCCCGAGGGCGAAGAGGCGTACTCGTTGTCGATCTTCGCCGACGACATCGCCGCCCTGGTCGACGGGCTCGGGTGGGACCGCTTCGTGCTGCTCGGTCACTCCATGGGCGGGATGATCGTGCAGGCGTACGCGGTGCAGCACCCCGAGCGGCTCGACGGGCTGATTCTCATGGACACGTCGCACGGCCCCGTCGAACTGGGCGAGCGCGACACCATCGAGGGGGCCCGGGCCGTCGTACGCGAGGGCGGCATGAAGGCACTCGTGGAGTTGATGCGCGAGTCGGGCGGCGTACTCGACACGCCCGCCCACCAGCGAGTCGTGGCCGAGCGGCCCGGCTACGCGGAGATGGGCGAGCGCAAGTCGCTGGAGTCGGCCGACGACATGTTCCTGGCCATGACCGTGGAGCTGTTCGAGCAGGCCGACCGGCTCGACGCCCTCCGGGCGTTGGACGTGCCGACGCTGGTGATCGTGGGCGAGCAGGACGAGGCGTTCGTTGGCCCGTCGCAGCGCATGGCGTCAGCGATTTCCGGCGCCCGGCTCGAGGTGATCCCCGACGCCGGCCACAGCCCACAATTCGCGAACCCGTCGGCCTGGCTCTCCG
>JAFATL010000149.1 GCA_019243975.1 Actinomycetota bacterium
GCTCGACATGTACCACTTCCGCGATCTCGCCGGGGCGTGGCGGAAGTTCAAGAACGACGACGACGCGTGGGTGGCGATCATCACCGGCACGGGTGACGCGTTCATGGCCGGCGCCGACCTCAAGACCTACATCCCCCAGATCACCAACCTGCAGAAGGAGATTCGGGCCGGCGGGGTCAAGGAGATCGACGGATGCCGGCTGTCGGACGGCACCTACGCGGTGCTGCGCAACGTCGACATCTACAAGCCGATCATCGCGGCGGTGGGCGGGCCGTGCGTGGCCGGCGGCATGGAGATGCTCGGCGGCGTCGACATTCGCATCGCCACGCCGACGGCGACGTTCGGGGTGATGGAGCCCAAGCGCGGTCTGTTCGCGGGAGGCGGCACGACCGTGCGCCTTCCCCGCCAGCTCGCGTTTCCGGCGGCCATGGAGTTCCTGTTGACCGCAGAGCGCTTCCCGGCCCAGCGGGCCCTCGAGCTCGGCCTGATCAACGAGATCGTGGACGAAGCCGAGTTGCTGCCCAAGGCCCGCGAGTGGGCGAAGCGCATCACCGCCAACGCGCCGATCGCGGTGCAGGCGACCAAGGAGAGCGTGCTGCGCGGCCTGTCGGTGTCGATGGAAGAGGCGTACGGCATCGAGATGGAGTTGGCCGGTCGCGTGTTCTCCAGCGACGATGCCAAGGAAGGGCCGGCGGCCTTCGCCGAGAAGCGCGAGCCCAAGTGGACCGGTAAGTGAGATGAGCGTCGACCCCCGCACCCCCTGCATCATCGGTGTCGCCCAACAGACGTGGCGCGACGCGGAGCTGGCGCCCGAGCCCCTCGACATGTGGGAGGAGGTCAGCGCCGCCGCCGCCGGCGACGCCGGCCTCACGGATCTGGCCGCTCTCGACAGCGTGCAGGTCGTGTACACGCAGAGCTGGCAGTACGACGACCCCGCCGGCCGGTTGTGCGAGCGCCTGGGCGCCACGCCCGCGCACCGCTTCTACTCCGGCATCGGCGGCACCACACCGCAGGTGCTCGTCAACAAGACGTGCGAGTCGCTGCTGGCCGGCGAGTACGACCTGGCCCTGATCACCGGCGCCGAGGCGCTGGCCACGCGCCGCAAGCTGCGCAAGACGGGCGAGAAACCTGACTGGAGCTACCGCCATCCCGAGTCGCCGCCGTTCCCGTTCGAGGACCCCTTCCATCCCGCCGAGATGGCACACCAGGTGTGGGAGGCGTGGCTGACGTTCCCCATCTGGGACATCGCCCGCCGGGCCAAGCTCGGCGTCGCGCCCGAGGCCTACCGCCGGCAGCAGGGCGAACTGCTGGCGCCCATGACCGAGGTGGCGGCGGCCAACCCGTACGCGTGGTTCCCGCAGGTGCGCTCCGTCGACGAGCTCATCACCGCGACCAGCAACAACCGCATGGTCGGCTACCCGTACACCAAGTACATGGTGTCGATCATGGACGTCGACATGGCCGCAGCCCTGGTGCTGACCACGCACGAGACGGCCAACGACCTCGGCGTGCCCGACGACAAACGCGTGTACGTGCGGGGCTGGTGCTACGCCACCGACCCGCCGTACGTGGCCGAGCACGTCGACATGACGCGCTCCCCCGCCATGGAAGCGGCGTCGCGGGAGGCACTGACGCGCGCCGGCGTCGGTGTTGACGACGTGGCCCACTTCGATCTGTACAGCTGCTTCGCCAGTTCGGTGAACTTCGCCATCGACGCGCTCGGCGTGCGGGCCGACGACCCGCGGGGTCCGTTCACCGTCACCGGTGGCCTGCCGTTCGCCGGTGGCGCCGGCAGCGACTACGTGACGCACTCGATCGCGTCGATGGTCGACACCCTACGCGCCGACCCCGGTGCGATCGGGTTGGTCAGCGGCGTCGGCATGCACATGCAGAAGCACGCCTTCGGCGTGTACTCGACGACGCCGGGCGACGTCCGCCCGCCCGGCCCGGTGCCGGCGGCCGAACGGGAGACCATCGTCGACACCTACACCGGCTCGGTGACCGTCGCCTCCTACACCGCAGCCCACGGCCGCGACGGCGAGGCCGAGTGGGGCCTCGTCATCGGCGACGTCCCCGGCGGCGGTCGCACCTACGGCCGGGTCGAGGACCCCGGCATGCTCGCCGCCATGGAGGCGGAGGAGTGGGTGGGCCGGTCGGTCGAGCTCAAGACCGGCGAGGGCAACGTCAATCTGGTTGTGGGGTAGCCGACCGCCGGATCGCCTGCACGGCCAGGGCGGCGATGCCGCTGCACACCGTCACGATCGCAAGCCGCTGCGCCCAGCCCTGGATGGTGGAGCCGGACGTCACGACGGTCAGGCCGAGAGTGGCGACGACGGCCACGCCGAAGGTGCGGGCCGGTCGGGCCAGGTCGCGCCAGTCGTCGAGGCGCGCCATGCGGCGGGCCAACGCGAACGGGGCCAGCAGCGTGGGCAGGAGCGCCACGAAGAACACGATCGCGTGCGTCTTGGCGTGCCAGGAGGTCGTCGCAGCCGCGCTGGTGCAGCCGGCGTCGGCCATGCGGCAGTCGAGCCGGAAGAACGTGTCGCCCAGGTTGTCGAGCGCCGGCAACGACAGCGCTACCAACCACGCACTCAATGCCGGGCCAAGGTTCGCCCGCGTCAACGCCGGTCGTAGGGCGCCGATGGCAAACGCGATCGTCAGCGCACCGGAGATGGCGACGACCGCCTGCCACACTGCCGCGTGGTGCGCCGTCAGCGCGCCGAGATCGCTCACGTCGTGACGGCCGGGCCGGTAGCCATGTCCCTCGATGGCGCCGATTACGAACACGCCACCGATGAACAGCACCTGCGCGGCCACTGCGCCGACGGCGAGCGCCACGACACGGATTCGACGTTCTGCCGCCTGGGCTCCGAGGAGTTGGGTTGTCATCATGGTGCCGACGGTACGGACGCTCGTCGCCGACGCCATGAGGTGAACTCCCTACGGTTCGACCGTTTCCCAACTCGGGACGAGGCCGTGCTGCATGGCGAACATGGCCGCCTCGGCCCGGCTCGAGGCGCCGATCTTCACGTAGATGCGCTCGATGTGGTTGCCGGCGGTTTTCGGCGTGATGCCGAGCTCTGCGGCCAGGGCCTTCGTCGTCGCTCCCCGCGCCGCCAGTACCAACACCTCGACTTCGCGGGCGGTGAGGCCGGCCGGCGTGCTGGGCTTGCGCCTCACCGGGTGACCAGCGGCAGCCAGCACCGCGTCGACGGCCGACCCGTCGAGCTCACCCTCCCGCGCTGCCTTACGCAGCTCCGCCGCCGCGTCGGCGCGGGTCAGCGGCGGCCGGTGGGGACGGTCCTCCAGCATGGCGTTGTACGCGTCAGAGGCGGCGAGGATGCGGCCGAGCAACGGCAGCGACGCGCCGCTGATGCCCCGGGGGTAGCCGGTGCCGGCCGAGCGCTCGTGGGCGGCCGACGCCACCTCGGCCAGCGCCGACAACCGGCTGGCCCGGTGCAACACCCGGTCGGTGTAGTAGGCGTGCAGCCGCACGCGCTCCTTGTCGGACGCGGTGAGCGGGCCCCGCTTGTCCCAGATGTTGTTGGGCACACCGTTGCGGCCGATGTCGTGGACGAGGGCAGCGCGGCGCAACGCCAACAATTCCGACTCGGGCAGCCCGGCGACCCTGCCCGACGCTTCCGCCAACGCGGCCACGGCGCGCGAGTGGCCGGTCAGCCACGGTGACTTGAGGTCGCTGTAGTCGGCGAGCAGGTCCAGCGCGTCGTCGAGCTCGGCCTCGGTGAGGGCGCCCCGCCCCGACGGCTGACTGGCGACGACGCGATCCCAGGCCGACTCGGCATCGACCCCGTCGAGCAGCTTGGGGGCGGCCTGCGACCAGTGCTCGACGAGGGCGGGGTCGAACTCGGTCCCGCTGAACTGGCGCGCCCGCTCGATGGCGGCGTCGACGCCACCCGTGCGGTCGGCGATCTCGACGGTGTTGGCGAGGTTGGCGATGCGCGTCGCCAACGCGATGTCGTCTCCGCGAACGCCTTGGGGCAGACCCTTGCCGTCCCAGCGCGCGAAGACCTGGCTCATCGCCGCGACGACCGGTTCGCCCAATCCGAGCCGCTCGGCCAGCCGCATGCCGACGTGGCAGTGGTCGAGGAAGATGCGCTCGAGCATGCTCATCTTCGTGCGCAGCATGTCGACGCGCAGCTTGGTCCGGCCCAGCAGGCCGCGGCCGCTACCGGCGCTCCGCAGGATGTAGCGGAACTGGTCGAGGTTCGACGCGCCCATCTCGGCCGCGCCCGCCCGGAAGGCGATGTCGTCGCCGAACACCTGCGACATCTCGTACGACACCGCGGTGCACCCGGCCGTCATCAGCAGCGTGACCCAGTAGGTCGCGTCGCGCTCGTCCGGGCTGGCGCCGACATCGTCGGCCAAGCGAGTGCCGATGATGCACGACCGCAGGATGTGCTCGAGCGGTTGGCCCAGACCCAGGTCGGCGGCCAGGGCTATGGCCGCGACCACCTCGGCAAGCTGGACCCCCGAGCTCAGCTCTCCCCGCGTACCGGCCGCTCGTCCCGTGGCCACGCCCGCAGGCTAGCGATGCCCGCCACGCCGGCGGCGGCCGCGGCCAGACCGGCGGTCGCCGACGGCCCGCCAGTCGGGGGCAGCTCCGAGGCACGGGCGGGCGCCGGAGCGGTGGTCCGGTTGCCGAACACGCTCACCCAGTGACGGCTGTTGCGCAGGGCGGTGGCCATGATCGTGAGCGTGACGTTGTGGGCGCCGGATGATGCGAACACGGCGCCGTCGGCGACGACCACGTTGTCCATGGTGTGGAGGCGGCCGTAGGCGTCGGTGGCGCCCAGGGCGGGGTCGGCCGACATGCGCAGCCCACCCATGATGTGGGCGCCGGTGGGGAGGTTGCCCTCGGCCACGGGGAACAGCTGCGACGACGTCTCGGGCACGGCCGCCGCCGCGTCGGCGCCCGACGCCTTGAGGAGCGCCGTGAGCAGCGGGATGTAGAAGCGCTGTGCCGCCAGCTCGTGCTCATGCGGCGAGTACGTGATGCGCGCCACGGGGAAACCGCGGTAGTCCTTCACCTGGGGGTCGAGGTCGACGGCGTTGGTGCGCTGGGGCAGGTCCTCGGCCAGCATCTCGACGCCGCACAGCCGATCGCGCAGCAGGCTGGCCCGCATCAGTTCTTTGAACGCGGTGCCGAACGGCTTCGCCCCGCCGAGCGCGGTGGCCAACACGAACTGGTACGTCTTCGCCTCACCGATCGGTTCCTGGGTGCCACCCAGCTCGAGCGTGCCGCCGCGGAAGTAGGGCAGGCCGGAGGCGGCCGCGGCGGCGCGTGCACCGGGGAAGTCGGGGTCGGCGAAGTCGTCGGCCACGTGCGTCGTCGACCGGCCTCGGTTCGCATGCGGGCGCTCGTGCAGGAAGATCCCGAACCCGGCGGTGAACCAGTGGAACATGAGGTACTTGCCCACGACGCCGTGCGGGTCGGGCAGCTGCGACAGCAGCACCAGCCGCGATGACTCGATGGCATTGGCTGCCACCACGACCAGGTCGGCCTTCTCCGTGTGCGACTTGCCCGCGTAGTCGACCCACGTCACCCCGGTGGCGCGCGTGCCGTCGCGGTTGATGTTAGAGACGAACGACTCGGGCCGGAGCTCGGCGCCTGCCAGCAGCGCACGCCGAAGGGGCGCCAGCGCACCGATGCGGGCGTGGATCGGGCAGCCGTAGTGGCTGCACTGACCGCAGTTGTTGCACGCGGGGCGGCCGTCATACGGCACCGAGTTGATCGCCATCGGCGCCGGGAACGGGTGCAGGCCGAGCGCGGTCGCTCCCCCCGACAGCAGGATCGACGACCGCTGCGGAGGGCCGGGCGGCATCGGCAGCTGGTTGACGCGCGGCGCGTGGGCCCGGGTCGGCGTCTCCGCGATCAGGTGGATGTCGCCGGCCACGCCGATGAGCCGCTCGATTTCGTCGTAGTACGGCGCGATCTCGGCGTAGTCGAACGGCCAGTCGATGATGTCGGCGCCGTCGATCGGGCCCAGCATCGACTTCTTGCGGAAGTCGATGTCCCAGTAGCGCGGCGTCTTGGCGTCGAAGTGCACGGCGCCGCCACCGACGGTCGTAGGGATGTTGTTGACGAAGCCGGTGAAGGTGGCGCCGGTCGTGTTGTCGGGCCGGTAGGTGCGGGGCTCGAGCTCGTCGGTGTCGGGGTCCTCGAAGAACCGCGTCGGGCCCTTCAGCTCGTCGTTGGAGAACAGCGTCGAGGGCGCTTGCGACTTGAGGTCGCCGAAGTAGTTGGTGCCCTTCTCGAAGATGACGACGTCCCAGCCGCCCTCGGCCAACGTCATGGCCGCGGTGCTGCCACCGGGGCCGCTGCCGATGATGATCGCCTTGCTCTTACCGGCCATAGCTGCGCTGCCTCACCATGGCGGCGGCGGCCGCGTCGAGCTGCTGGAGCAACGTGGCCGCCACGCCGGTGGGCAGGTAGAAGTCGAGCCCGTCGGAGTTGGTGACCTCGGCCGCCGTGTAGCCACGGGGCTGGGTGTCGCCCTTGAACTTGATCTCCTTCCAGCCCACCAGGTTCTGGTTCCCGCCGTACTCGGGGATCGAGTACATCCCCTCGATGGCGTGGGTGAACAGCAGGTCGCGGAACGCCCCCGCGTTCGTCAGCACCTGGTCCTTGGTGTTGTTGTCGGCGCCGACGAAGTCGCCGCTGGCGGCCGCGTCGAGCGCCTTGACGCCGTCGGCATACTGCTTCTGCAGCGACGCCAGCTTCTTCTGCCAGCCCAGCCGTTGCGGCGCGGTGAGCGGGATGAAGTTGGCCATGTAGTTGGTCGTGCCGCCCGACCGGTTGCTCCACGGCCCGCCCGCGTGGATCTTCTCCGGCGTGACGGTGAGAGCGCCGAGCATGGTGTCGATGTAGCGGGTGACGTTCGCCTCGCGCGCGCCCGGGTGACCCATCTCCAGCGGGTCGTCGAGCGGGCCGGGGATCAGGCGGGCCGTCGCCTCCCGAACCACCGCGGCCTGGTGGTCGTCGAAGAAGAGGAAGCCGGCGCCCGCGGCCTCGGCCCGCGCCCAGTTCATCAACTCGGCCGGGACGAGCGCGGCCAGCCCCAGCAGGCTGGCCCCCTGGATGAACTGCCGTCGTGAGATGTGCCCCTCAGCCATCGGCCGCAGACACTACGTGGAAGGATGAGCGGCCGTGCCTGCCGATCGCATCCGCGCCCTCGTCACCGCCCCGTTTCGCGGCGAAGGTCTCGATCGTCTCCGGGAGTTGGGGGACGTCGAGCTCGACCCGTGGATCGACTACAACCCGATGCGGCTCTACGGCCCCGAGCAACTGGCCGAGCGGCTGAAGGAGTCGGGCGCCGACGTCCTCATCTGCGAGGCCGACTTCTGCTCGGGCCCTGTGTTCGACCTGCCGCTGCGAGTCATCGGCTCGACCCGGGGCGACCCGACCAACGTCGACGTCCCCGGTGCCACTGCCGCGGGCATCCCCGTCCTGCACGCGCCTGGACGAAATGCCGACGGTGTGGCCGAGATGACGATCGCCCTGCTGTTCGCGGCGGCGCGCCACGTTGTGCCCGGCGACGCCGACGTGCGGGCCGGCGAGGTGTTCCGCGACGGCACCATCCCCTACCAGCGGTTCCGGGCGTGGGAGCTCAACGGCCGCACCGCCGGGCTCGTTGGCTTAGGTGCCATCGGGCGGGCCGTGCGCTGGCGGCTGGAGGGGCTCGGCATGAACGTGCTCGCCTACGACCCCTACGCCAAGGACGCCAACGCGTCGCTCGACGAGGTGATCGAGCAGTCCGACGTGATCAGCATGCACGCGGCGATCACGCCGGAGACGCTCGGCATGATCGGCACCGAGCAGTTCGCCAAGATGAAGGACGGCGTGATCTTCATCAACGCGGCGCGCGAAGACCTGCACTCGCGCGATGCACTGACGTCGGCATTGCAGTCCGGCAAGGTGGCGTCGGCGGGCCTCGACCACTTCAGCGGCGAGCAGCTCCCGACCGACCACCCGCTGGTGTCGATGCAGAACGTGGTGCTGACACCCCACATCGGCGGCGCCACCTACAACACCGAAGCCAACCACTCGCGCATGATCGCCGAGGACCTCGCCCGCCTCCTGGCTGGCGAACGTCCGCAACGGATCGCCAACCCGGAGGTACTCGAGAAGTGAGCTCGGAGAACGACGCCGTCAAGGAAGAGGTCCTGAAGACGGCCAAGGAGATGGTGGCGATCGGCTTGGCCGCCGGCACCGAGGGCAACGTGTCGCCCCGCCTGCTCGACGGCAACGTGTGCATCACGCCGACGTAGCCCAACCACAGAA